>JBPCWT010000360.1:0-17612 GCA_051009255.1 Ruegeria sp.
GTCAAAGGGGGTCAGAGGGGGTCAACTCTGAGCAGCAATCGGTCGGATTTGAAGCGGGGGAGGAGCGCGTTTGCTCTTTATTTTTAAGGGTTATACCCTTGTTTTTATGGTGGTGCCCCCACACGGACTCGAACCGCGGACCTACTGATTACAAATCAGTTGCTCTACCAGCTGAGCTATAGGGGCACTGGGTGTCGATTACTTTTTCTCGGCACGGACTGCAAGACACAATTTTTCGGAAAACCGACGAAATTCAAATGCGCTCTGTGCTCACCGTTTCAAAAGGTATGTCAGGTAATTTGACTGGCATAGGTGTAGGCTGTAACCCAGCAAATGAAAGTTCAGGAAAGCGGACACATAAGCGATGCAGGTGGTCATTCACGCCGGAGCCATTTCGACCGATGAAGGCCGCATTTTGAAATCTCTTCTGGCCAACAAAGGGGCGCTTGTTCAGCAAGGTGTCACCGTTCCCGGACCAGGAAAGTTCAAACCTTTGTTCAAAGAGGCGTTGGATTCGATGGAATCCAAGCCTCCTTCACCCTCGACCCGGGAAATCCTCGAAGACGCAATACTGGATGGCGAAGATGCCAGCCGGGTCGTTTTGTCCAATGAACATTTTTTTGGGGCACAATGGTCTGCTATTCGCGACGATCAGTTCTACCCGTTGGCCGGGCCTAGAATGGCCTATCTGGATGAACTGTTTTTGGGCGCTCAGGTCGAACTGTTCATGGGTTTGCGAAATCCAGCCAGCTTCATTCCCAAAGTTCTGATGTCCCTTTCCCCCAAACATCGCGAAGACGTCATGAACCTGACGGATATCAGTTATTTAAGCTGGCTGACGATGGTCGAAGACATCGTTGATCTGGCCCCGAATGTAAGGATGACGTTGTGGTGCAACGAGGATACGCCATTGATTTGGGGCGACATTATTCGGGCGATGTCAGGGCTTGCGCCGGACGCGCCCTTGCGAAACGAGTTCACCTTTCTTTCTTCTCTTTTGTCCGAAACAGGTAAACGCGCGCTCAAGGAACTGATCGCGCAGCAGAGCGCCAGCAATACGGCAATTCAATCGGATCAACTTGCGGAAATTTTTAGAGCTTTCGCCGAACCCGAAAAAATCCAGGAGGAGTTGGACTTTCCCGGGTGGAGCGAAGACGTGGTCGAGGCATTTACGACTATCTATCATCAGGATTTGGCAGAAATCCAAACCATACCCGGCATACGTTTTCTAACCCCGTAATTGCGCGTTCCGCTACCCGGATACGCCTACATCCCCAGCGCTTCTTTGTACATTTCAAGTACCGCTTCTTCTTCGGCGATATCATCCTTGTCGCGCTTGCGCAGCGCGACGACCTTGCGCATCACCTTGGTTTCATAGCCACGCGCCTTTGCTTCGGCCATAACTTCCTTTTGCTGATCGGCAAGGTCTTTTTTCTCTGCTTCCAACCGCTCGAAACGTTCGATGAACTGGCGCAACTCTCCTGCCGTGACACGATAGTTTGCTGCTGCCTGATCTTCGGTGACGTCTTCCATCTGCGCTTCTCCCAACGGTTGGTTTCATTTATAGAATAAGGATACTTTGCCGGATACATCGCTGCTGCATCCGCCGCAAGCAGACAATCGCCGGGGACGGGCAGACTTGTACGATACGCCCCGATCCGCTAAGCGAATTTCCGGTTCGGGAACAAGCTTGGGGAAACAATGTTCGATCTCATCATCTGGGGCGGTGCCGCCCTTTCGCTTGCCGGGCTTGCCGGGTTGGTCTGGTGTATTTTCCGTGTGATGCGCGCGCGCAAAGCAAGCCTTACCGACGAACAGTTGCGCGCCGCAGTCCAAAGCGTTCTACCGTGGAACCTGGCATCGCTGTTTTTGTCTGTCATCGGATTAATGCTGGTTATCGTGGGAATTTCTTTTGGATGACCGACCGTTTCACACCGGCAAATTGTCAAAGCGCGCCTCTATCGCATCCTCACACAACGCAGCATCCAAGCGACGTAGGTTGGACGGTACATGCATGCCCTGTGCGCGCATCTTTTCAATTACCTTGCTGACGGTCGGTTGCAGCCGCAGCCGCGTATCCAGACTGGCACCTTTCAGCTTTTCTTCCAGCTGTTCAGCCTCGCAATACAGGTCCTGTGCGGTCATCTGACTCCTCCTCCCCAATTGAATTCAGCATTACAGATTTAAGTAACGGCAATAAGACCAAGGCGCTGCCAAAGTGGAATTTTGCGGAAATTCGCTTGATGACTTCGGGTACTCGGCGGCTCCTCGCAGGCATACCATACTTGTATCAATTTCTGGCCGGCTGCACATTGACCGACGTCAAATTTGGAATGGCTGAGTCGAAATGCCCATTGCATCACATTCCAAATTTAATATATATACTCGGTGATAGAAGTGGAGAAACCGATGACACCCGTTGTAAAAGCCTTTTTCGATAGTGAGACAAATACCGTCTCGTATGTGGTGCAAGAGCCCAATGGACAGGCGTGTGCAATCATCGACAGCGTTCTTGATTTTGACCACGCGTCCGGTCGCACCAACACAAACTCTGCCGATGCGATCGCCGAGTACGTGAAGTCCAGCGACCTGAAAGTAGAGTGGATACTTGAGAGCCACGTCCACGCTGATCACTTGTCCGCCGCTCCTTACCTGCAGGAGAAGCTAGGCGGTAAGATCGGTATCGGCACCAACATCGTTGTCGTTCAGGACACGTTTGGCAAAGTTTTCAACGAAGGGACCGAGTTTCAGCGCGACGGCAGCCAGTTCGACGCATTGTTCGAAGAAGGTGACAGTTTTCACATTGGTCAATTGCGTGGCGACGTCATGCATACTCCGGGCCATACCCCGGCCTGCCTGACTTATGTGATCGGCGATGCAGCCTTTGTCGGCGATACACTTTTCATGCCGGATTTCGGGACGGCAAGATGTGATTTCCCGGGCGGCTCGTCTTCTCTGCTATTTGTATCCATTCAAAAAATCCTGGCTCTGCCGGATGAAACCCGCATTTTTGTAGGTCACGATTACAAGGCACCGGGGCGCGATGAATTCGCTTGGGAAACAACCGTTGGCGAGCAAAAGGCGCTGAATGTTCATATTGGCAAGGGGCGCAGCATCGAAGAATTCGTTGAAATGCGGGATGCACGCGACGCGACGCTGGCAATGCCGCGTCTGATCCTGCCCTCGTTGCAGGTGAACATGCGCGCCGGACAGATGCCGCCAGAAGACGAGCAGGGCGATGTCTTTTTGAAACTTCCGGTAAACAAAATCTGAGTGCCGGGCCGTGAGCCCGCCGACCTAGAAGGAACTTAGCGACATGGAAGCAGACTGGATTTGGGGCCTGATCGGTGGAATGCTGATCGGTCTTGGTGGTGCGGTATACTTGCTGGGCAACGGCCGCGTCATGGGTGCCAGTGGCATATTGGGCGGGCTGGTCGACGGCAGCGGTAAAAGTAGCGTGGTTGAAAGACTGGCTTTCGTTGCGGGCGTCGTTGCCATGCCGCTGCTTCTTCGCCCGGTTTTTGCACCTCGGGCGGAAACACACCTGACCAGCGATCTTGCAATTGTCGTGATTGCAGGGCTTCTGGTCGGGGTCGGCACGCGTATCGCAAATGGCTGTACGTCGGGGCACGGTGTTTGCGGCATATCCCGGTTTTCGTTGCGCGGAATTGTCGCCACGGTCTTTTACATTCTTGCCGGGGGCCTGACGCTGGCCCTGTTCCGGCACGTTTTGGGGGTCATCTGATGCGTATCATTCTGGCTTTAATCGCAGGTTCATTTTTCGGTACGGGCCTGTTGATCTCGGGCATGACCGATACAACCAAAGTTCAAGGTTGGCTGGACGTATTCGGCAGTTGGGATCCGACTCTGGCATTCGTAATGGGTGGCGCGATCCTGCCGATGCTTGTTGCCTGGCAACTGACCCGCAATCGGGCTCCGCTCGTGGGTGGAGACTTCCCCGCCCCACCCCGCCCTGAACTGGATCGGCGTCTAATCGTTGGCTCTGTTTTATTCGGGATGGGTTGGGGTCTGGCCGGTCTTTGCCCCGGCCCGGCCATGGCATCGATCACTTATGGTGGTATTGGCGGGGTTGTCTTTCTGGTCGCCATGATTGCCGGTATGCTTGCCGCCCCCAGTGTCGGTGGCCAACTGGACAGGCTGGAAAGCGCGGCATAGGAAAAGCCATGGAGATTCGTCCAATTACACCCCGCTACGCCGTCTCGCCGCAGATCACGGTCGAGGACGTACCCGCCATTGCCGCCGCTGGTTTCGCCAAGGTGATTTGCAACCGCCCCGATGCCGAGGTGCCGCCGGACATGCAGTCGGATACCATTGGTGCCGCGGTCCGGGCTGCGGGGATGGAGTATGAGGTTCTGGAGCTGACGCATCGCACCATGACACCGGAAAACATCGAAAAGCAGCGTCAGATGGCTGACAACTGCAATGGCCCGGTACTGGCCTATTGCGCCTCGGGTACACGGTGTTCGGTTGTCTGGGCGTTCGGACAAAGCGACCGGATGAGCGCTGACGAGATCCTGAACACCACTGGCAAAGCAGGTTACCGATTGGATAACCTTCGCCCGGCGTTAGAACAGCTTTGCAACAAAGCGGGATAAACTGATTACATCTGACAAATCGGGTCAAAGAGCCGATCTTGTCACCGTATCCACATTCGGACGCTATGCAGCTGCTTTGGGTTTACTGAGCCGCCTGTCGGTATGCCAGCGGCAGGCTTATGCGAAACGCGCCACCGCCCTGCCCGGCCAAATAGCTGACCTCGCCACCCAAGCGCTGCATAATCTCGCGGCAAATGGCCAATCCTAATCCTGCCCCGCCAGCCTTGTCTGATCCGACCCGGGCAAATTTTTCGAAAATCATGGATTGTGCTTCGGACGGGATGCCGCTGCCATTGTCGACAAAGTCGACCACGAGCTGGCCGCCAACATCATGGGCCGAAATCGTCAACACTGGCTCGGCCGCATCACAATATTTCTGAGCGTTGGAAATGACATTGATAAACACCTGCCCCAGCCGATCCAGGTCCGTTCGTAATGCAATCCGCTCGGTCGAACGGACGCGCCGCACACGAAGCTTTCTGTTGGTTCCCGCCAGTGCGGTTGAAACTGCACGGTCCAGCACGGATTGCAGGTTTCCGTCCCCCATGTTCAGGCTTACCTGCCCACTTTCAAGAACACTCAGGTCCAAAAGATCATCCAGCAGCCGTGTCAGCCGCAGCGACTCGTCATGAATAATTGCAGCATATCGCGTCTGCTCTTCCTCGGTCAGCCCTTCGGAATCTCGCATAATCTCGGAAAACGCGCGGATCGACGTCATCGGCGTGCGTAATTCGTGACTGACCTGGCTTAGAAACGCATCTTTCTGCATCGATATCTGGGTCAGTTTTTCGTTTGCCTCGCGCAGCTTTCGCGCCGTTCGGCTAAGTTCGGCTGACTTCGCTTCAAGCTGCCCGGAATATTCCAACAGCTGCGCGGATTCATCTGCCACCGCCAGCAAGTCCTCGACCGATACCGAAGAGCCACCAACAATCTGACCGATCATTGCATGTGCTGTTGCCGCCCCGACCGAGCCGCTTAATTCACGTTCCAGCCGTTCAAGAAAGGCCGGCGTAGGCTCTGGCAGGTTGCCGCGGCTGCCCTGTCGTTCGGCCTCTTTCTGGAAAAAGTCCTGTGCAGGTCCTGTTCCCAGAATACGCTGAGTCATGATCATCAGGTCTTCGCTTTGCGCCACTGATCCTGTCCACCCGCGCGGAGCAACAGAATGGTCAAATACATTGACGAATTGGGCGCCTTGCAAACGTTCCAACGGGCTTGGGAAACTCAGCAGCGAGGCAACGCAGAACGCCACTGTATTTAGGCATAGCGACCACATAACCGCGTGAACCATTGGATCGATTCCATCGATTCCGAACAGGGCGTGTGGGCGCAGCCATCCCCAACCGAACGGACCATTCTCAACAACCGAAGGCGGCATAAGCGGCCCGCCCATTCCGGGCAGCAGAAGTGTATAAAGCCATAGGAAAAACCCAACGCTCAACCCGATCAAAGCACCGGTTCGGGTCGCACCCCGCCAGAACAAACCCCCGACAAGCGCCGGTAAAATCTGGGATATTCCAGCAAAGGCGATCAGGCCAATTGATGCAAGCGCGGCACCACCACCAGAAAGACGGTAATAGAAATAGCCCAACGCCATGATGACCGCGATAGAGACACGGCGCGCA
The DNA here is from genome assembly GCA_051009255.1 of Ruegeria sp. Classification (GTDB taxonomy): domain Bacteria; phylum Pseudomonadota; class Alphaproteobacteria; order Rhodobacterales; family Rhodobacteraceae; genus Ruegeria. Next base: position 6,239 of record JBPCWT010000360.1, read on the forward strand.
AACAAGACTATATCGCGCACATCCCCCGAGACTGACGCCGTCCCTTCCTGTGCACTCAGCCATATTGGCATAACGACATGGTTTGAAACCATGGTCGACAGCGCCATCGCGGTAACGATCACCATCGAGGTTGCTGAAGAAAACCCACCGATGAAGGACAGCATTGCCAACCATTCATTGCCTTGGGACAACGGCACCGACAGAACGAACAGGTCGGGGTTGGAGCCAGCCGGCATCAAGTCTAGGCCGATTACAGCGATAGGCACCACAAACAAACTCATCAACAGCAAATACAGCGGAAACGCCCATGCCGCCGTCCTCAGATGCCGCTCGTCGTCGTTTTCGACGACCATCACCTGAAACATGCGTGGCAGGCAAACAAATGCGGCAGCAGACAGAAAAGTAAACGTAATCCACCGTCCGTGATCCACGCTCCAGCTTCCGATTTCGGACGCATCTATACGCGCCATCATTGGATCTATACCTCCAGCAACGCCCCAGACGACAAATATGCCAACAGCCAAAAGCGCAAACAGCTTGACCACCGCCTCCAGCGCAATTGCTGTAACAACGCCGTGGTGACGTTCGTTTGCATCAAGGTTTCTGGTTCCGAACAAGATCGCAAACACCGCCAACCCGATTGCCACCCAAATCACGCTGGACCCTTCGCGATAAAGACCCGACGGATCAGCTGCGGCAAAAATCGAGAAGGAAAGCGTGATAGATTGCAGTTGCAAAGCGATGTAAGGCGTGCCGCCAAGCACCGCCAGAATTGTCACGCAAATCGCCAATGTGTTCGACTTGCCATAGCGGGATGAAATCAGGTCAGCGATGGATGTCACGCGCTGGCTGCGGCCAACGCGCACCAGCTTACGCAGGCCCCACCACCAGCTGACCATGACCAACGTTGGGCCCAGATAGATCGTCACGAACTCCAGCCCCGACCGGGCGGCGTTGCCGACAGCCCCATAAAAGGTCCACGCAGTACAGTAGATCGACAAAGATAACGTATAAATCAGGGGTGAACGCAGCCATTTGCCCCGCCCCGCAGCCGCCACCCGATCCGCGGCAAATGCCACGCCAAACAGCAGCACGACGTAGCCCAGACAGACAAATATCAGGACGTTCAGCGTTGCCATTGCTCAGGCTCCGCTTCTTCGGCCTCGCGGGCAACCAGACGTCTGGCGGCAAATCCAAACGCAGCGCCCACAAGGATCAGCGCGATCCAGCAGACGAAGATATATGAAATTGCAGCTGACATTGGCACCGGATCAACGTCTTCTCCGCCAACCGGCCACAGCAACGGCACAGCAAAAACAGCCGCGCCCAAAATTGGAAGCAGGCGGGCCGCATCTGTCAGCCTGCGCCGGCGATAACTCTGCCGTTCGAGGAAAACCGATGGGCGCACCACAGGATTTTTCTCCTCGGTATCCCGGCCATTGCTCATGTGCGCGTGGCCTGCGCGTGCAGGTCACGCACGGCGGTCAAAACCTCGATGTTTGAAAATGGCTTTGTCATGAACCGGCTGACCCCTGCTTTTTCAGCCATTTCCCGGTCGCGCGACTGCCCGCGTGCGGTCAGCATCAGCACCGGCAGATTGTTCCATTCTTCGCGCTCTCGCAGATCGCGCAGAATATCCATACCGCTTTTACCCGGCAGCATTACGTCAAGAATGACCAGATCAGGTTTGGATGCGGCAATCACCTGCACGGCATCCGTTCCTTCGGCATGCGTTTCCACCAACCACCCCTCTCTGGTCAGAAGAAATCTGATCGCCTCGGTAATGTTTGGTTCGTCCTCGATTAACAGAACCTTGCGGCTCATAATTTCCATCCCTCCCCATGGTCAGAGACATCCCCAACCACCTGTGATGTCCAGACTATCCCCCCTGTCGTGAAACTGTCAAAAACCTTCGCTCAAAATCGAGGGCTCTCGCCGCACTATGCAATCGCGTCGGGGGCAAATCCGGCAACTGGTCCCGACCTGACTGGCGGTTTCTTGACCTTGCGGGGACTTGTCCACCGGCTGAATCAGCATCACGGAACGATAAACCGGCTCTTGATCGAATTCGGAAACTGGTTGCGGCCACGCATAGGCGTAGCAATCGAATTCAACGGCAGACCGCCCCAACTGGGCTACGCGCTTGCGAATTGGTACCAATGGCCGGTTCAACGCCGAAAATAGCGGCCATAGCGGGCAGGCCTCGCCGTGACGCGGCATCGAAAAACCCGGAGCGGGTTTTCGGAAAAGGATGCTGCCTGAAGAGTCACAGATGACCAATCCAACGGGACGCTCAAGAATGTCTTCAGGCAGAAATGCCAACCGACGCAGCACCGTGGCAATATCCGTGGAAAACTGCCCCGCCAGTTTCAATGGATCGACATCTACATCATCGATCAATGGGGCAAGTCGCTCCAACGGCAATGCCCGAGCATCAGCCGCATAAACCGCCAACATTTCCCGTGCGATCGTCTTGGCGGCAGCAGAATTCAGGGATTCCAGCGATACGCTGTTTTCATCTTCGCCAGCTTCGATCGAAGCGAAATGATGCCTGTGGGCCGCAAAAAAAGCCTCCACCTGTTCCAGCGGTGGGAGCGACCGATCCCCTGTGGATTCCGTGTCGTCCAGATAGACGACAAGCGACTTTGAGCTTTCGGCAAGGCGTTCGGCGTCCTGATTCAGGTTTTTGTGAAAACGGTCCCTCCACGCAACCTCGATTTCTCCAGGTTCTGCAAGAATCGCGGCCGTGGATCGAATAGCTGCCGCAGCAGACAATACTTCGTGCATGGAGGCGGCAAGCGTCGGGTCATGGGTCAAGCGATCAGACAATGTTTCGACCGTTCTTTCCAATGATACCGTACGGCGGTGCATCTGCGTCAGCACCCCTGCCCAACCGGGAAATCGGCCTGCGAATTCTTCCAGACTGTCGATTTCCGCCTGCTGTCCCACCGCGTCCACAGCCGCCTCGCGCAGGGCGGCAATCATTGTCGCCTCTACACCTTCGGTCAGAACCGATGGTTCAACCGCCAGCGCCCCGGCGATATCGACCAACAACTTGCCGCCGATACGACGCCGGTTATGTTCGATTAAGTTGAGATACGAGGCCGAGATTCCGACCTGTCGGGCCAACTCTGCCTGCCGCAGCCCGGATATTTGGCGTCGTTCCCTGATCCGGCTGCCTGTCAGCAGATCTCTTGCCATCCGGGAACTCCCTTTCTTCGCCCCAACCAAACTCGAAATTTGCAAAGTGATTATTCAATGAGTTCGGGTTATCAACAGATTTCAAAATCACATTGACAGAGTGGACGGTTTTGGAGCGTCTCCAGACGCTCAAAACCGCACCATTCACATCAGGCCCGACGATTTCGCCTAATCGCTTTCAAGCAGCGCTTTTCGCAGCTCGGTTTTCAGGACTTTTCCATAGTTGTTCTTGGGCAATTCACCAACTTTGAAATACGCCTTGGGCCGCTTGAACCGTGCGATGTTTTCAGTGCACAGACGATCCAATTCGCCGGTATCAGCCGACCCGACCACAAAAGCGACTACTTCTTCGCCCCAATCCGCGTGGGGGCGCCCGACCACTGACACTTCGGAAACCTCGGGATGTGTCAAAAGAACCTCTTCGACTTCGCGCGGATACACGTTTGAGCCGCCCGAGATGATCATGTCCTTGGACCGATCCTGCATCGTGACATAGCCTTCTTCATCCATGAAACCCATATCACCGGTCATAAGCCAACCGTTGACCAGGGTTTCCTTGGTTGCTTCAGGATTTCGCCAGTAGCCCGGCATTACAACATCACCGCGCACCATGATCTCACCATGGGCGCCTGTTGGCAGAATGTTTCCGTCCGCATCGCCGATCTTAACTTCGACCAATGACTGCGCCCGTCCAACGCTTGCCAGTCTTTCTTTCCACCGCGCGTGACTGCGATCGCTGACGTTATCCCGCGTCAGTACCGTAATTCCCATCGGACACTCGCCCTGACCATATATCTGCAGGAAGATCGGGCCGAAATGATCCACGGCCTCTTGAATATCGGCAAGATACATGGGCCCACCCGCGTAAACGATGGTCCGCAATCCTTGCCCGCTTTCACCGGACGCCTTAGCCACTTCTGTCATGCGCTTGACCATCGTCGGGGCCGCAAACATTTGAACTCTGTCAAAATGTCTGGCGAGCGAGAATATCTCCGCCTCATCAAAACCGCCCGAGGGCGGGCAAACGTGCCGCGCACCTGCCATGACGTGCACCATATTATAGATACCGGCCCCATGGCTCATCGGCGCGGCATATAATACTGCGTCGTCCGCCGTCACCGCGTCAGCGTCAATGCAATAGGCCAGCGACAACCCGATCAACATCCGGTGGTTAATCATCACGCCCTTTGGCTTACCCGTGGTACCCGAGGTGTAAAACAACCACGCCAGATCCGACGCGTCCCTCTGAACAGGTTCACTCAATTGCTCGTGCGCCAATGCCGACGCGTAATCCGGGCCAGAAATATCTATCAACTGTCCTTGAATTTCTTCATCCGCCAGCGCCTCGGTCAATCCGGGCGAGGTAAACGTGAAACCCGCACCGGAGTTTTCCAGTATGTACGCGACCTCGCGCCCATGTAGCTTGGCATTGATCGGCACAGCCGCCGCACCCACGTACCAGATTGCGTACTGCGCAATCAGGTAATCCGGACAATTCTTCATAAAGATCGCAACACGGTCGCCGGGATTGACGCCCTGATCCGCCAGCCAACCCGCAACACGCAGGGCACGATCATGGAATTCGCCATAATCCGCAACCATCTCGCGCCCCAGAAACAACGCCGGGCGCGCCGCGTTTACTTGGGCTTGACGCGCGAGCCAAAGACCGATGTTCATTGCTATTCTCCCAGTTCCCTCGATGCAGACCCTATGATTTTGTGTTTATCCTCTTCAATTTCGTAGAAATACCCGGCACCATGCCTGAATGAGTGATCCAGCCTTCGAATATGCGCCTATTGGCCTTGTCGAGCTAGAAAACCGCGTAATCCGGCGCTGCAATCTGCAGTTTGCCAGAATGTTTGGCGGTGGCGAAGAAGAATACAGAAACATGCCGCTGCTTCACCTTTACCCATCCGTTGCTGATTGGGAACGTATTGGCGCGCGTGGGCTGCAAGTCATGCGCGAAACGGGCTACTATACCGACGAACGGGTTATGCGACGCCGAAGCGGTGACCTGTTCTGGTGCCGCGCCCGAGGTCGGTCCCTGACACCGGACGATCCGTTCCGTCACGGCATCTGGAGCTTTTCAGACATTTCCGAAGAACGCCCCATCGTCGAACTGACACCACGAGAGCGTGAGGTCGCGATCCTGTCCTGTCGTGGGCTATCGGCAAAGGAAATCGGCGCTGAACTGGGGTTGAGTTTCCGCACTATCGAAGCATATCGCGCCCGTCTTCTTGAGAAATTCAGCGCCCGAAAGCTGTCCGAGCTGGTTGCAAAACTCTCTGGCATGCCACTTTGAAACTGCACGCGGCCAACATTCTTTGCCAATTCTCTTTTTGACTGGTTGAGACGACGCTTTTCATGGCCTTCCGCTTGGCTTATAACCGCGCCTAATTGATCAAAGCCCGCACAAACAGATGGGCCAAAGGGGAACCTTCGAGGACACTCATGACAGACACCAAACACGAAGCTGATGTGGCATTCATCAAGGCACTGGCCGAGCTTTTGCGCGAAAATGATCTGACCGAGTTGCAGGTCAAGCGTGAGTATGGCGAAGAAGACAGCCTGAATGTACGTGTTAGCCGTATGGCGCAGACTGTTGCGGCACCTGTTCAGATGGCCGCTCCTGTACCGGTTGCAGCGCCAGCTGCGGTCGCGCCCGCCCCTGCTCAGGCCGAAGCAGCCCCAGCTGCTGCGGAAGATCCGGCCAACCACCCCGGCGCCGTGACTTCGCCGATGGTTGGAACCGTGTACATGCAGCCGGAACCGGGTGCGCCCGCATTTATATCTGCAGGCGCCAGTGTTTCCGAAGGCGACACTTTGCTGATCGTCGAGGCCATGAAAACCATGAACCACATCCACGCGCCCAAATCCGGCACGGTCAAGCGTATCCTTGTGGGTGATGGCGACGCTGTGGAATTCGGCACCCCTCTGGTCATCATCGAGTAAGGCGGGCCCATGTTCGACAAGATCCTGATTGCCAACCGAGGCGAGATTGCCCTGCGTGTGATCCGCGCCGCGCGCGAGATGGGGATTGCGACGGTCGCCGTGCAATCTACCGCCGACAGCGACGCGATGCATGTGCGCATGGCGGACGAATCGGTTTGCATCGGCCCTCCGCCCAGCCCGCAAAGCTATCTGTCGGTGCCGGCGATTATCTCTGCCTGTGAAATCACCGGCGCACAGGCAATCCATCCCGGTTACGGCTTCCTGTCCGAAAATGCCGAATTTGTGCAGATCGTCGAAGATCACGGCATTACTTTCATCGGCCCCACTGCCGAACACATCCGCGTCATGGGTGACAAGATCACCGCCAAGGACACGATGAAGGACCTTGGCGTTCCTTGCGTTCCCGGATCGGACGGCGGCGTACCTGATCTGGCAGCGGCGAAACGCATCGGCGAAGAGTTCGGCTATCCCGTCATTATCAAGGCCACTGCAGGCGGCGGTGGGCGTGGTATGAAAGTGGCCCAGAACGCTGACGAGATGGAAAGCGCGTTCATGACCGCGCGGGCCGAGGGCAAGGCCGCTTTTGGCAACGACGAAGTTTATATAGAAAAGTATCTGACCACCCCGCGCCACATCGAAATTCAGGTTTTCGGGGACGGCAAAGGGAATGCGGTCCATTTGGGCGAACGTGACTGCTCGTTGCAGCGACGCCACCAGAAAGTATTCGAAGAGGCCCCCGGCCCCTGCATCACACCGGAAGAACGCGCCAAGATTGGCAAGGTCTGTGCGGATGCCGTAGCCAAGATTAACTATATCGGCGCAGGTACGATCGAGTTCCTTTATGAAAAGGGCGAGTTTTTCTTCATCGAGATGAATACCCGCCTGCAAGTGGAACATCCGGTGACCGAAGGTATCTTTGGCGTCGATCTGGTGCGCGAACAAATCCTTGTAGCGGCGGGTGAACCGATGTCCTTTGGACAGGACGATCTGAAGATAAACGGTCACGCGATCGAAGTTCGCATCAACGCGGAAAAGCTGCCCAACTTTTCGCCCTGCCCCGGCAAGATCACGGCCTATCATGCGCCGGGCGGGTTGGGTGTACGGATGGATTCGGCGCTGTACGACGGGTACTCGATCCCGCCCTATTACGACTCTCTGATTGCCAAGCTGATCGTTCAGGGCCGCGACAGGCCAGAGGCACTGGCGCGTCTGAACCGGGCCTTGGGTGAACTGATCGTCGATGGCATCGACACCACCGTTCCCCTGTTCCACACGCTGCTGCAAGAACCCGACATCCACAGCGGAGACTACAACATCCACTGGCTGGAGCACTGGCTTGCGGAGAATCTGGAACAATAATCCTGCGGAACCGGGCGGTGATTGCCGCCCGGATTTCGACTGCCGCACATGAGCCTTTCACCTGAATTGCTGCTGCACGGATACTCTATTGGGATATTCCCAATGGCCGAAAGCCGCGATGACCCAGAGCTGTTTTGGGTCGACCCCAAGTTTCGCGGGGTCTTCCCTCTGGATGGGTTCCATGTGTCCCGCAGCCTGATCCGCCGCATCCGAAACTGCGGATACACCGTTACCATCGATCAGAACTTTGATGGCGTCGTGGATGGGTGTGCCGACCGCGCCGATACCTGGATCAATGCGGAACTCCGCGACCTTTACGGCAGGTTGCACCAAAAAGGGCACGCGCATTCGGTCGAAATCTGGGATGGAAACGCGCTGGTTGGCGGTGTCTACGGGGTGGTTCTTGGGGCTGCATTCTTTGGTGAAAGCATGTTTTCACGCCGTCAGGACGCCTCTAAAATTGCGCTGGCTTATCTGGTAGACCGCTTACGGCAAACAGGGTTTCAGCTGTTTGATACGCAATTCCTGACCGCACATCTGGCCTCCCTCGGCGCAATTGAAATTCCGCGCAGTGAGTATCGGAAAAGATTAAGCGAAGCGCTTGAGGCAGGCGCGGACTTCACGGCTGCGTTTACCCAAACCCCTCAGGGTGTCATACAGCGGATTACCCAGACGTCGTAGCGCGCGTGATCCAGCGCATTCAGCGCCGGAGAAGTTGCAATCATCCAACCGTCGAACAGTTCCTCGGATTTTCCCTGTTCCCACACCGTGAGATAGGCAAATGCATCACCCGTTGGGTTATCCACCGGAAAACGGCAATCACCCAATGCGACATCCAGGCCAAACACCGTCGCGGTCTGACCGCTTTGCAATTCGACGTCCACAGTCTGACCGCTGACCTTGTCCAGCCCTCGCAGTGTTGCGCCGGGACCGGATTGAACCTTTTGCTGTGCATAGGCAGAGCCACCGGCAAGAACCATCGCGGCGATCAGGGCAAATTTCATTCACTGCCTCCATCACCTGCTACGAACTTGACCAAAAGCGAAATCAGGCTGACTGCTCCTTGCGTATCCGCGATCTCGTCACCGGGTTCGAAATAGAATGGCGATCCACCCGGCATCAGCTCGACGAAATTACCGCCCAGCAACCCTTCGGAAGAAATTACAACGGCGCTGTCATCCGGGATCAAAACACCGTCTGCCACGCTGAATGTCGTGTCTGCGCGATAAGTTTCAGGATTTAGATCTACACCTGTCACAGTGCCGATCTTAACACCCGCCAATCGAACATCCGTGCCAACACCGACGCCTTCAAGCGACCGGAACGATGCGCCCAGCTGGTACCCACTGGTGTCACGCGACAACCCGGTGGATTGGCTGGCATAAACACCAAATGCCACGGCAAACGCCAGAACGGCCCCGCCGACAAGTACCTCGGTCATGTTATGGCTGGACATCTGCTTGCCTCGACTATTCCGGGCTCCACGCCTCGTAATCCGACCGCTCAATGGGATCGGGGCGGCGGATTGACCCCGCCGGGGCGTATGCCAGCGCAGTACCGGTCAAGTTTTCCTGATGCGGTTTTTCCCACGACTTGTGTTGTAAGGGCTTGTCGGTTGGCGGCTCGTCCCATGTCCGGTGCAGCCAGCCATGCCAATCCGGGTCAATCCGGCTGGCCTCGGCCTCACCGTTAAAAATCACCCAGCGCCTGCTGTCGTCAGCATTGCGGTAAAAAACGTTGCCCTGATTGTCTTCGCCGACCTTTGTGCCCTTGCGCGCAGTATAAATCTGCGTATTCAAAGTTGACCCGTTCCACCAGGTCACGGCCCGTAAAAGAGTGTTCAGGATTCCCATCGACTGCCTCCGGCACTTATTCCAACGCAGGTATGGACCAAAGGCTTGCCAAGGTCCAGAGCCACAACAACAGCTTGCGCTATTCTGGCGGAGCTGCGGCGACTTCGATCTCGACCCAATACTTTAGAACGCAAATCCCGCGCTCGATCATTGTTGCGACAGCTGGGTTGGTACATTTTTTTTGGCCTGAATTCGCCAACAGGGTTCGTATCGCCACCTGATAAGATGTGTTGGGCACCCAAAAGAAAACGGCGCGGAGGTATCCGCGCCGCAATTCAAAACTGGTTTCAGTGACTATCCCGCCGACGCCGATTCTTTGGCGGTGTCCGCGTAGATGATCAAAGGCTGCGAATCCGAGTTTACGGCTTCTTCGTTCACCACAACTTTGGTCACGTTCTTCATTCCCGGCAGTTCGAACATGGTATCAAGAAGGATGTCTTCCAAAATCGAACGCAAACCACGTGCACCTGTTTTACGTTCGATTGCACGCTTTGCAATTGCCTTCAGTGCATCCTCGGTAAAGTCCAACTCGGCATCTTCAAGTTCGAACAGGCGCTGATACTGTTTGACCAGAGCATTCTTGGGCAACGTCAGGATGGTAACCAGCGCGTCTTCGTCCAGATCTTCCAGCGTTGCCAGAACTGGCAAACGTCCAACGAATTCAGGGATCAGACCAAACTTCAGCAGGTCTTCGGGTTCCAGTTCTTTGAAAATCTCGCCGACACCGCGTTCGTCATTGTCACGGACATCGGCGCCAAATCCCATGGCCGAACCTTTGCCGCGTTGCGCGATGATCTTGTCCAGCCCGGCAAACGCACCGCCGCAAATGAACAGGATGTTGGTCGTGTCCACCTGCAAGAATTCTTGTTGCGGATGCTTGCGGCCACCTTGCGGTGGTACACTGGCAACGGTGCCTTCCATCAGCTTCAGCAACGCCTGCTGCACACCCTCGCCCGAAACATCGCGGGTGATCGACGGGTTTTCCGACTTACGGGTAATCTTGTCGACTTCGTCAATATAGACAATGCCGCGCTGCGCACGTTCGACGTTGTATTCGCTGGCCTGCAACAGTTTGAGAATGATATTCTCGACATCCTCGCCCACGTAACCGGCCTCGGTCAGTGTCGTGGCATCCGCCATAGTAAACGGCACGTCCAGAATCCGCGCAAGCGTCTGCGCCAGCAATGTCTTGCCACAACCGGTCGGACCAATCAACAGGATGTTCGACTTGGCCAGCTCAATCTCGCTACCGGCCTTTTGTACGTGATTCAAACGTTTGTAATGGTTGTGCACGGCTACGGACAAAACCCGCTTTGCCGTTGCTTGCCCGATTACATAGTCGTCCAGTACCTCGCAGATGTCCTTGGGCGTCGGAACCCCGTCCGAGGATTTCAGGCCACTGGCCTTGGTCTCCTCTCGAATGATGTCCATGCAAAGTTCGACACATTCATCGCAGATAAAAACGGTCGGGCCCGCAATCAGCTTGCGTACCTCGTGCTGGCTTTTGCCGCAAAAGCTGCAGTAAAGCGTGTTTTTGCTGTCACCGCCTGAGTTCGTCGCCATGATCTACCTTTCGGGCTCCATCCCTGCGATCCGCCTTGCGGATCGCGCTCCGCCGCTTGTTCAGACAGCTTAGGCCAGCGCTCCGACCTCTACAATCTCAAAATGGTCCCCGAACACATGGATCGGGGTATTCAATCATGCCTCGTCGTCACCTGACTTGGCCCGATTTTCGACGATTTCGTCGATGTGACCCCAATCCTTGGCCTCTTCCGGGCTCATGAAGTTGTCCCGATCCAACGCTTTTTCCACGGCTTTTTTGCTTTGGCCAGTGTGTTTTACGTAGATGTCGTACAGGCGATCCTTCAGTTTTTGTGTCTCGGCGGCATGAATCATGATGTCGCTAGCCTGACCCTGATACCCGCCACTGGGCTGGTGAACCATGATGCGGCTGTTCGGCAAAGAAAAGCGCATGCCAGTTTCACCACCAGCCAGCAAAACCGAACCCA
>JBPCWT010000361.1:0-3451 GCA_051009255.1 Ruegeria sp.
TTCGGATGCGCTTGCATTCCTGTCTCCGTATGCTCTTTTACGCTTAAGGACTATATAGGGCCATAATGGACAAGTACCCGGACCAAAAGCGCGCAGTTCAATATCTGTACCCGCCGATCGATCCTTTTGATCAGCAGATAGTGGATATGGGCGATGGACACCGCATTTACGTGGAGCAATGCGGCAATCCTGACGGGATTCCGGTTTTGGTTCTGCATGGCGGTCCCGGCGGCGGTTGCAGCCCGGCGATGCGGCGCTATTTCGACCCGCAAATTTTTCGGGTGATTCTATTTGATCAGCGTGGTTGCGGCCGGTCCCGTCCGCACGCGTCGGTCGAAAACAACACAACATGGCATCTGGTGGCGGATATTGAACGGCTGAGAAAGCTGTTCGGTGTCGAAAAATGGATCGTGTTTGGCGGCAGCTGGGGCGCGACGCTGGCTCTGATCTATGCGCAGGCTCACCCGGACAATGTCAGTCGGCTGGTTGTGCGCAGTGTCTTTCTGATGACGCAGGCCGAGTTGGATTGGTTCTACGGTGGCGGTGTCGCCAGATTCTGGCCCGAACAATGGGCAAAGTTCACCTCGTTGCTGCCGGAGGAAGAACAATCAGATGTTATCGGCGCCTATAACAAGCGTTTGTTTTCCGGCGATCACGCAACCGAGGTTCTGTATGCCCGGGCATGGTCCAAGTGGGAAAACGCGCTGGCCTCGATACACAGCAGTGGTGCAACCGGCGAAAGCCCCGGCGAATATGCGCGTGCCTTTTCACGGCTAGAGAATCACTATTTCATCAACGCCGGCTTTTTGGACACGAACGGACAAATCTTGAAGCAGATGGACCGTATTGCGCATATCCCCGGCCACATCATTCAGGGGCGCTACGACATGATTTGCCCACCCGAGGCGGCCTGGAAACTGGCTGAGTTGTGGCCGAATGCCGAATTAAAGATGGTTCGCCACGCCGGGCACGCCCTGTCCGAGCCCGGCATCAGTGCCGAACTTGTCCGAATCATGAACCGCGTGGCAGAGGGTACGATATGACCCGAATTGATCGCCGTGCACTATTTGCGTCAGGTGCTGCTGCAGCTCTGTTGGCGGCAACTGGCGCATCTTTGGCGGACACGCCCAAGTCGGGCGGTGTTCTGCGCCTGGCGGTCCCGCGTGATGACAGCCTGGAACAGGTTGCGTGTGGCGCAGTGTTTGACACCCTGACCGAAGTCGCGCCGGATGGAACCTTGCGCGGTGAGTTGGCAACGGGTTGGCACACCGATTCTGATGCGCGGGTTTGGACTTTTGATCTGCGCAACAATGTGGTGTTCCACGACGGAACGCCATTGGACGCGTCAGATGTGTTGCCCGTTTTGGGCGAAATCGGGCGGGCAGAGGCGCTTGGCCCGTTGCATTTACGTCTTGAACTGGCGGGTCCCAATCCGGGGTTGCCATTTCTTTTGGCAGACAGCCGGTTCGTCATTACGCGCGCCGGTCAGGGCATATCCCCACTGAATTGCGCCAATGGTACGGGATGTTACCGCGTCGAGCGTGCCGAGGATGGGCGTCATTTTCTGGGTCAGCGCGTGCAGGCACATTACAAAGACGGCATGGCAGGTTGGATTGACGCGTTGGAGATTATTGTAATTCCGGATGCTCGTGTCCGGGCACAGGCCCTGCAAGAAGCGTATGTTGACGTGGCCGCTCTGCCTTGTCCGGACGAACTCAGCGGAATTCGCGGTCTTAGGTTTCATCCGTCAGAAGTTGATCTGAGTGTTGCGGTGTCGGCGGTTGTTGGAATGCCGCGCCAGATTGGCCAGCGTGGTTCACTGGATGATGGCCGCATTGCCGAAAGGTGGTGGATCGCCTGACCGCGCTGCCCATTTCCGCCTGTGACATCTGACTCTGTATAGCAGGGGTTGCAGTTTCGGATGGTCCTGCGTATATGCAGTTCAACAGCGGCGTGTCGGGCCTTGGGTCCGGGGCACCACCGGAAAAGATCGACGGGCCGCGCGCCCGTTTTTTTGTGCCCGAACAAGGGTAATGAGCTGTATGACAAACGATTTGATAGCCAAGGCTGCCATTGACCGGCGGCTCGCAGAGATTGTCTCGCCCGTGATCGAGGATCTGGGTTTCGAACTTGTTCGAATCCGGCTGATGAGTGGCAAGCAGACGACGCTGCAGATCATGGCTGACAAGCCAGATGGCGGGATCGAAGTGGATGACTGCGCCGAGATTTCGAATGCGGTCAGCGCATCGCTGGATGTTGAAGACCCGATTCTGGATGCCTATGCACTGGAAGTATCCAGCCCCGGGATCGATCGACCCCTGACTCGGTTGAAAGACTTTGAAATGTTCGAAGGCTACGAGGCCAAGCTGGAGACAACAGAGCTTATCGATGGCCGCCGCCGTTTCAAAGGTGAACTGGCTGGCGTTGAAGGCGATGAGGTTTTGATAAACATCCCGGAAGGGGACGAAACGATTACCATTGGTCTGCAATTCGACTGGCTGAGCGATGCAAAGCTGGTTTTGACCGATGACCTGATCAAGGAAATGCTGCGCCAGCGCAAAGCAAGCGGCGCACTGAACGAAGACCAATTCGACGAGATCGTGACCGAAGCAGGGTCCGAAGAGGAGACGAACTGATGGCAATTACTTCTGCAAACCAGCTGGAGCTGTTGCAAACCGCCGAGGCGGTGGCCCGCGAAAAAATGATCGATCCCGCTCTGGTGGTCGAGGCGATGGAAGAAAGCCTCGCGCGTGCAGCCAAAAGCCGCTACGGCGCCGAGATGGACATTCGCGTCTCTATCGACCGTAAAACCGGCAAGGCCACGTTCACACGTGTCCGCACCGTGGTCGAAGACGAAGAGCTTGAAAACTATCAGGCCGAAATGACCGTCGAACAGGCGCGTCAGTACCTAGAAGACCCGACTGTTGGTGATGCATTTGTCGAAGAGGTGCCGCCCGTTGAAATGGGCCGGATCGCTGCGCAGTCAGCCAAGCAGGTGATTCTGCAAAAGGTCCGCGAAGCCGAACGTGATCGCCAGTTCGAAGAATTCAAGGATCGCGCTGGAACAATCATCAACGGTGTCGTCAAGCGCGAAGAGTACGGCAATGTCATTGTCGATGTCGGCGCGGGCGAAGCTATTCTGCGCCGCAACGAAAAAATTGGGCGTGAAAGCTATCGCCCCAATGACCGGGTGCGTTGCTTCATCAAGGACGTGCGCCGCGAAGTTCGCGGTCCGCAAATCTTCCTGTCGCGCACCGCGCCAGAGTTCATGGCGGAACTGTTCAAGATGGAAGTCCCGGAAATTTATGACGGGATCATCGAAGTAAAAGCCGTGGCCCGCGATCCGGGTTCTCGCGCAAAGATTGCTGTAATCTCCTATGACGGCTCTATCGATCCTGTTGGTGCCTGCGTCGGTATGCGCGGCAGCCGCGTTCAGGCGGTTGTGAACGAA
>JBPCWT010000362.1:0-2976 GCA_051009255.1 Ruegeria sp.
AAGGGCATCGACCTGCTAAATCGCGCCTCGATGATCGAGGCGCGCCCGTTACGCGATGCGCGCGCACTGGGTCTCAACGCCCTTTATTCTTTGCCAACCGTTCGCAAGACCCTGATGCAAATGGGTCTTGGCGTACGTTAAGGCCCGGGCGGTCAAATCACCTGATCCACGACGCGCTTCAATCGGGCGATTGTGCCGTCCACATCATACAGCTTGTCCAACCCGAACAGGCCAAGGCGGAAGGTGCTGAACCCTTCAGGCTCGTCACATTGCAGCGGCACACCCGCCGCGATCTGCATGTCCAGCGCAGCAAACTTTTTTCCGTTCTGAACATCCGGGTCCGATGTATAGCTAACGACGACACCCGGCGCGCCAAATCCATCTGCGGCAACCGACACAATGCCCTTGTCCTTCAACATGGCACGTACGCCATTTCCCAGCGCCCATTGCGCATCCCGCAGCTTGTCAAAGCCATATCCTTGCGTTTCCGCCATCGTGTCCCGAAACGCACGCAAAGCATCCGTTGGCATGGTTGCATGATAGGCATGGCCACCATTTTCATAGGCCTGCATGATCTGCCGCCATTTCTTCAGATCAATCGCGAAACTGTCGGATGTGGTATCCTCTAACCGCGCCTCGGCGCGCTCCGACAGCATCACCAAACCGGCGCAAGGCGATGCGCTCCACCCTTTTTGCGGGGCGGAAATCAGAACGTCGACACCAGTGGCCTTCATATCAACCCAGACACAGCCCGATGCGATGCAATCCAACACCATCAGCGCGCCCACTTCATGCGCTGCGGTGGCCATCGCGGTCACGTAATCATCCGGCAAAATGACACCCGCCGCCGTTTCCACATGCGGAGCAAACACGATATCGGGTCGTTGATCGCGGATAGTCGCCACGACTTCTTCGATCGGTGCTGGCGCAAAAGGTGACGGGCTGGAATTACCTGTCTGACGCGCCTTCATCACCGTACTGGCTGCTGTCAGCCCCCCGGTTTCGAAAATCTGGCTCCACCGATAAGAAAACCAGCCATTCCGTACAACCAGCACGTTCGCCCCGCGCGCAAACTGGCGTGCAACAGCTTCCATGCCAAATGTTCCGCCACCAGGGATGACTGCAACAGCGTCCGCATTATAAACGTCTCGCAGCATTCCCCCGATGTCGCGCATCACCTGCTGGAAAGATGCAGACATGTGATTAAGCGACCGATCCGTGAAAACGACCGAGAATTCCTCGAGGCCGCTGGGGTCAACGCTATCAAGCAGTGCAGTCATATTGTGTCCTTTCCTTATGCTGTGTGAGTTTCTGAATGCTGCGGCCCAAATGGTAAAGCTTGAATTTCGAATGGATCGATAGGGGTGATTCTCTAACAATCCTCTGTCAATTCGCTATTTCCAGCTAGTCTAAAACCGGAAAAACATTCCAAGTAAGGTCTCCCTCTATTTACACCATGACGTGTTTCTGCCCAGATGCGTACACCCTGAGCAAGAAAGGACGAGTTCTCCAGTGGCTGCGCAAAAGAGGATAAATTTCCAATTTGTTCGAGACGAGGTCAAACGTCGTATCGAAAGCAGAATTTGGCCGCAAGGCTCATTGCTGCCCACTGAAACTCAACTTGCCGAAGAATTCAACTGCGCCCGCGCGACGGTTAACCGTGCCCTCAGGGAGCTGGCTGATCAGGGGTTTGTAGAACGCAAGCGCAAAAGCGGAACACGCGTCAAAAAAGAACCCTCAAAGCAGGCAAAACTTGAAATCTCGCTGACGCGCCAAACAGTTCAAGACCAGAATTCGACCTATCGCTATGCCTTGGTGGAACGAAACCTGGTGTCCAGCCCGGGCTGGTTGGCGTCACAACTCAGCATATCTTCGCAAATGCGCGTGCTTCACGTGATTTGCATGCACTATGCTGACAACAGACCTTTCCAACTTGAAGAGCGCTGGATCAACGTCGAGGCCACCCCTGAGGTCGAAAACGCCGACCTCGGCACTTCAGGTCCGCACGAATGGTTGCTTAACGCCGCGCCCTTCGCAGATGTCGACGTCACGATTTGCACCATTTCCGCAGATAGCCGGCTCTCGGAATTCTTGGGTACCACGACAGGTGCCGCAATGATTCAGCTGGAACGAACAACTTGGCTGCATGGACTGCCAATTTCCTTTGCGCGTCTGACACATCTTCCCGGATACTGCATCAAGACCAAGTACTAACCTGATCTTACCCAATCGGGCCGGGCAATCGCTCCTCGCTCAGCAACACGTTTGCTTCGACATCCCCCGCGCCGGGCAATGTCATGATGCGTCTGCGCAAAACGCGCTCGAAATCCGGCAAATCCCGCGCCACCACACGCAATCTATAGTCATACAGGCCAAGAACATGCTCAACGGTCTGAACTTCGGGTATGGCACTGACAGCGCGCTCAAAGTCCTCCAGACTGACCTGCCCCTTTCGGGCCAGCTTGACGCCCAGAAACACCGTAACACCAAACCCTAACGCCTCGGCATTTAACCTCAATCTCCGTCCCTTGATCGCCCCTGCTTCTTCCAGTCGCCGAATACGCCGCCACGTCGCCGGTTGCGACAGTCCGAACCGGCGTCCCAGCGCACCTGCGCTTTGGGTTGCATCCTGCACCAACGCGCGTAACAGCCCCCGATCCACGTCATCCAATTCGATCATACCGGCAACACCTCGTCCCGCTTGACCCGCGCAATATGCATTAGCGCCTCGATATCCGAGATATGCGGCAGGGTCAGTATCCGATCGCGATAGACTTGTTGGTAATGCGGCATGTCCCGCGCCAGCACCGATAGCCGAACATCCACCCGGCCCAGGAATGTCTGTATTTCGATTACTTCCGCCACTTCCCGTGCGGCAGCTGTAAACTCGTCAAACGCCCGTGGCTGCGTCTTGTCCAACGTCACCCTCAACGACACCTCAACGGCGTATCCCAACGCTGCCCAGTCGATCACGGC
>JBPCWT010000363.1:0-6915 GCA_051009255.1 Ruegeria sp.
GATATCAGCTTAGAAATTGCAGTTTGCGCGCCTTGAACGTCCTTTTTGGGCTGAAACGGGTACAGCGTTTCGGTTGCAACCAGTTTGCCGGTTGCATCCACCACCGCCGCCTTCACGCCGGTTCGGATGCCCGGGTCAAGCCCAAGGGTCGGGCGGGCACCGGCAGGGGCCGCAAGCAACAGATCCTTGAGATTGCGGGCAAAGACCTGAATCGCCTCTTCCTGTGCCCTGCTGCGCAGATCCGCCATCAGTTCAACCATCATCGACAAGGACAGTTTGACCCGCCACGCCCATCCAGCGATCTTGCGCAGCCATTGATCACCGGGGCCGTTGCCCCGGGTGTGCAGCTGGGCGGCAACAATCGATTCAGCCCGCGCAGCACCTGTTTCTGGGTCTGGCGCGATGTCCAATGTTACCACGCCTTCTTTGGAGGCGCGCAACATCGCCAATGCGCGGTGCGAGGGAACGCTTGCCCACAGTTCCGAATGGTCAAAGTAATCGCTGAATTTTGCGCCCGACTGTTCCTTACCTTCGATGACCTTGGCCGTCAGCAGCGCCTCGCGTTGCATGAATGCGCGCAGCTCTCCTAGCAATTTGGCGTTTTCCGTCAACCGCTCGGTGATGATGTCCCGCGCACCGTTCAAGGCATCCTTGGCCGTTGGCACGGCGTCCGTCAGATACCCGTTGGCAAGGGTTTCCGGATCAGCAAGCCGATCGTTCAGAATGGCGTCTGCCAATGGTTCCAACCCGTTTTCCCGTGCGATCATCGCCTTGGTGCGACGCTTGGGTTTGTACGGCAGATAGATGTCCTCGAGCTGAGATTTCGTGTCTGCCTGCGCAATGGATTTGGCCAGCTCATCCGTCAGCTTGCCCTGATCCCGGATTGAACCCAGAATCGTTTCGCGCCGGGCCTCCAGCTCTCGCAAATAGGACAGGCGATCCGATAGCGTGCGCAACTGACCGTCATCCAATCCGCCTGTCGCCTCTTTTCGGTAGCGGGCGACGAAAGGAACCGTGGCACCTTCGTCCAGCAATTTAACCGCCGCGTCGACCTGCTCAGGCCGGGCATTTACTTCTGTGGCGATCATGCGGGCGATACGGTCCAAGGGCGTCTCCTTAAATTCGGTTGGAAGGACTTTCTAGCCAGCGGGGGAGGAGAGGGGAAGAGGCTCCGACGCGCACACAGAAAAATTTGCATCTGCACGAAATCTGCACGTTCCGTGCGCGGTGATCTGCACCTGATGCGGCCAGACAGGGGCGGCAAGAAACTAGGAGCAGATCATGGGACAGTATATTATAAGGGGCGTTCCAGCCTCGGTGTTACAGGACAGTTGGTGGCTGGATGACGGTGCTGACAGGCCGGGGCGAGAGGATGGATTCTTGGGCCCCAAGCGGCGGTTGGCCGGAGGGGCGCTGGCCCTGCTGACTGCATTGGCCGATGTTTTGTTTCTGGATTATGAACCCGGCATTTCGCTGGCCGTTTTTGCCGTGGCCGTTGCGGGCGTTGTATGGCTGTTGCTGAGGCGTACGCACGCAGTGATTGGCCCGGCCTTGCTGATGCTGCTCAGCATTCTGCCAGTTGTGGAGTATTTTCAGGCATTGTCCGTTGCGTTTCTTTTAGGCGGGTCGGCAACCGCATTGTGTTGGGCTGTCTTGGGCGACCACCGGGGGTTGGCGGCCGCATTGCGGCGGTTCATCGGCCTGTTCCCGATCCTTGCGGTCTGGCAGGCGTTTGTCGTGTTGCGGGACGGGCAGGCAGCGACGCGCGAAACCGGCGCACGCGCCCGCATCTGGCGGGCATGGGCCTTTCCCACCGGTGGTGCGTTGGTTCTGGGCAGCCTAATTGTGTCGGCCAATCCGCTGTTGTCGGACTGGGTTGACCAGATCTGGCGGTTGAACTTTCAGATTGATCGCGTTCTTTTCTGGATCGGCGCGGCCATAATGATCTGGCCGGTTCTGGGTGTCGCGGCAGAGCCCGGATTGTTGGCTCCAAAGGCCGGACCAGCGCGTCCGCGAAAAAGCATCGAATTTGGGATCAACGCGCAATCCGTGTCAAACGCGCTGATCCTGTTCAACCTGCTGTTGGCCACACAAACGATCATGGACGCGGTTTACCTGTGGGGCGGTGCGCAGCTGCCGGACGGGATGAGCTATGCCGAATATGCCCACAGGGGCGCTTATCCGCTGGTCGCCACGGCCTTGTTGGCGGGCGCGTTCGCGCTGGTCGCGCGGCCATATCTGGGGGAACGGGTCGAATTGAAGGTATTGATGATGGTCTGGCTGGGTCAAAACGTTTTATTGGTCGGCTCGTCCGTCTTTCGTCTTTCACTTTATGTCGAGATTTACGGGCTGACATACCTGCGCGTTCACGCGGCGATCTGGATGGCGCTGGTTGCCTTGGGGCTGTGCCTGACGGCGTGGCAAATCCTGAACGATAAGCCTATTCGTTGGCTGCTGATCCGTTGTGCCGTGTTGAGCATGGGCGTTCTGTATGCGTGCTGTTTCGTCAACTTTGCAGCGTTTATTGCCCGAGAAAACCTGCGACAGCCGGTGCGGTATGACGCGTATTATGTCTGCCAGCTTGGCCCTATGGCAGCGGCAGAGATCGCGGCAAACATGCGGGAATCCGGGTGCCGAATGCGGCCTCCGGTTATTGCAAACTGGCGCGATTGGGGGTTTCGCAAGGAACGCGTGATCCGTAATCTCAACGCCGAGTTGAACATGGAGTCGCGCAATGAAAATCCTCGTCGTGGATGACGATCCGCGCCTGCGCGAGTTGGTCACGACAACATTAGAGCGTGCGGGCTATGACGTTGTCACTGCCCGTGATGGTCAGATGGCGCTGACCCACGCGACGCGAGAGGCACCGGCGCTGGTGGTGCTGGATGTGGGTCTGCCGGAACTTGACGGTTTAGAAGTTTGCCGCAGGCTAAGGGCGCGTTCCGACGTGCCGATCCTTTTCCTGACCGCCCGCGATGATGAGGTAGACCGGATTCTGGGGCTGGAACTGGGGGCGGATGACTATGTCACCAAACCCTTCAGCCCGCGCGAACTGGTTGCGCGGATCAAGGCCATTCTGAAACGCAGCCAGTTGCGCGGCACCCAGACAACGCTGCGCCACGGGCCGTTGGAAATTGACACGGCGGGTCACATTGCACATTTGGACGGGTCATCGATTTCGCTTACCGCGACCGAGATGTCGATCCTGAAGCGGCTGATGCAGACGCCCGAGGCCATCGTTTCGCGCCCACAGCTAATCGACGCTATTTATGGCACAGGCAGCCAGGTGTCCGACAGGACGCTGGACAGCCATCTGCGCAATCTGCGGCGCAAACTGGGCGAACATGGATGGGGTGCCGCGGTCGAAACAGTTCATGGCATTGGCCTGCGGATGGGCGCATGGCGCGGTTAAGGCGGAAATGGCGCCCTTCGTTGGCCCTTGTTCTGGGCGGTGGTCTGGTGGGAACACTGGGCCTGTCGCTGGTGGGGTTGATTGCCCTGCGATACCTGGGCTCTGAAATCGGGTTTCGAAATGCGGCCGCGCTGCTGGCGGTTATGATCGGCCTGGCCACAGGATGCCTGGGGTACCTAATGGTCAGGTTGTTATTGCGCCCGATCACAGCCCTCGCCGATTACTCGACCACCGTGCAAAAAGGCGAGGCCGCCGAACCACCGACCCATTACGGCACAAGGGAATTGTCGCAACTGGCGGGTTCGGTTCTGGATATGACCGGTACTTTGCAGCGGCGCGAGGCATCTATTCGCGGCTTTGCAGATCATGTGACGCACGAGTTGAAAACACCTGTCACCGCCATTCGTGCGGGGGGTGAATTGCTGCAGGACTCTGGTCAGTTGGACGGCCCGGACAGAAAACTGGTTCACCAGATACTTGGGGCAACAGATCAGATGCAATCGCAACTGCGCGCCCTTAATCAGGTCACTGCAGCGCGGAGGCCGGAATATCACGGGACCGCTTGCTTGGCAGACCTACTTGACTGGCTGCAATCTGATTTTCCAGAACTGGACATAACGGTCCAAGGGCGCGACAAGCCGATGCCGTTGGCGGCATCTGGTCTAAGGGTCGTCTTGCGTCAGATGCTGGATAACTCTGTCCGGCATGGGGCAGGGCGTGTTTTTCTTACGGCTACAGAAAGAAAGCTTGTTATTCAGGACGACGGGCCCGGTATTTCTGCAGGCAATCGGGATCATATCTTTGAGCCCTTTTTTACCACGGCGCGTGAAAAAGGCGGAACCGGCATGGGCCTGACCATCGCCGCCAATTTGTTATCCGCGCACGGCGCGGGGATCGTACTGGTGCCATCAGATAGCGGCGCACGGTTCGAGATTGAATTTCGTTCTGCCTGAATTTTCGGCATTTGCCGGATTTTGCGCAAACTGGGTCAAAATGCGCATCACCGTGCGATTGATCCCAAGCCGCTGGTGATTTAAGGGAGGCCCTGTCTAATCAGAGTCACTTGTGGAGCGCCGGGATAAGCGCGCTCCTCCCGCGTCACGGAAATCGTGGCATCACACTCTCGGATCGCACGCCCCTGAAAGGCTTAAAAAAGGTAAGGGAATATGGCAGAAAAATCGAACTTCGACGTATTGTATACCATTGTAGACGAAGCGCCTGAACTGGCCAGCGCCTCGTTCCTGCCCATCATCCGCAAGTTTGCTGCGGCCGCTGGCGTCAGCGTAGGAACCAAAGATATTTCGCTGGCCGGGCGCATCATCGCCACCTTTCCCGAAAACCTGACTGATGCGCAGCGCCACTCGGATGATCTGGCGGCATTGGGCGAGCTGGTCAAGACACCGGGCGCCAACGTGATCAAGCTGCCGAACATCTCGGCCTCGGTCCCGCAGTTGGTTGCGGCGGTCGAAGAGCTGCAGGCACAGGGGTATGATATTCCGAACTATCCTGATGAGCCTGCAAATGACGCAGAAAAGGCGATCCGCGCACGGTACGACGCGATCAAGGGTTCCGCCGTGAACCCGGTTCTGCGTGAGGGCAACAGCGACCGCCGCGCGGCACGCGCGGTCAAGAACTATGCCCAGAGCAATCCGCATTCCATGGGCGCGTGGGCGTCGGACAGCAAAACCAAAGTGTCGTCCATGCCCGGCAATGATTTCTATGCAAACGAGAAATCGGCCACGATCACCGCCGCCCAGGCTGGCGATGCAAAGATTGAATTCGTGGGCAAAGACGGCAGGGTAACAGCGTTGAAAGACAGCTGGCCGTTAGCCGAAGGCACTGTAGCCGACGCAACATTCATGTCAGTCAAGGCTTTGTCGTCTTTCCTGGCGGATGCCATCGAAGACACCAAGGCAGATGGCACCATGTTCTCGCTGCACTTGAAAGCCACGATGATGAAGGTCAGCGACCCGATCATTTTTGGTTATGCGGTCAAGGCCTGGCTGGCGCCAGTGTTCGAACAGTTTGGCGCGGAAATGGAAGAGTTGGGTGTTAATCCGAACTCGGGTCTGGGCGATCTGCTGGAACGGGTACAGGGCAATGCCGATATCATGGCGGCAATTGATGCGATCAAACCGGATCGTCCGTCGATGTATATGGTCGACAGTGACCGTGGCATCACCAACCTGCACGTCCCCTCGGACGTCATCATCGACGCCTCGATGCCAGCGGTGATCCGCGCAGGCGGCAAGGGTTGGGACGAAACAGGCGCAAAGGGTGATTCCAACTGCGTCATTCCCGACCGCTGCTATGCAACCGTTTATGACGAAAGCATAAAGTTTTTCAAAGCCAACGGTGCGCTTAACCCCGCAACCGCAGGTGCGGTCGCCAACGTAGGCCTGATGGCGCAAAAGGCCGAAGAATACGGCTCGCACCCGACGACATTCGAGGCCCCCTCCGATGGCGTTATTCGCATCGTGCTTGCCAGCGGCGAAACTCTGCATTCGCACGAGGTTGAAAAGGGTGACATCTGGCGGTCCTGCACTGTCAAGAAGGCCCCGATCGAGAACTGGATTCAGCTGGCCATGGACCGTCAGCGTCTGACGGGATCCGAGGCGATCTTTTGGCTGGATGCAAACCGCGCCCATGACGCCCAGTTGATCAACTATGTCAAACCAGCGCTGGAAGCAGCTGGTGTCGCCGACAAGTTCATGATCATGGCCCCGCGCGAGGCGACACGGCAATCGCTGCAAACCATCACTGCAGGCAAGGACAGCATTGCGATCACCGGCAACGTCCTGCGTGACTATCTGACCGACCTGTTTCCAATCCTTGAACTGGGTACCTCGGCCAAGATGCTGTCCATCGTCAAACTGATGAATGGCGGTGGCCTGTTCGAAACGGGTGCAGGCGGTTCGGCACCGAAGCACGTGCAACAACTGGTCGAGGAAAACCACCTGCGGTGGGATTCGATGGGTGAGTTCTGCGCGTTGGGCGAATCCCTGAACTTTCTGGCCGACAGCAAAGGCAACGCCAAGGCAGGTGTTCTGGGGGCGGCTGCCGAGGCAGCGACGCAAGGCATTCTGGACAACAACAAGTCACCCAGCCGCAAGGTTGGTCAGCCTGATAACCGCGACAGCCACTATTGGTTCGCGCGCTACTGGGCAGAGGCGCTGGCCGCGCAGTCCGACGATGCCGATCTGGCCGCCGAGTTTGCGCCGGTTGCCAAGGAACTGGCGGACAACGAAGACCAGATCCTGGCCGAGCTTGCCGCTGCGCAAGGCAAGCCTTCGGATCTGGGCGGCTATTACCACACGGATGCTGCCAAAACGGCCGCAATCATGCGCCCCAGCGCGACCCTGAACGCGATTATTGAGTAACAACAAAAATGGTCCGGGCCTTGTTGGCCCGGACCTCGAGCTTCGGAAGCGCCATATTGGGTGTGAATGACAAAATCCCTCGAATATCTAGGTAGGCCGCTGTGGTCACCGAAGCTTTCTGAC
>JBPCWT010000364.1:0-8348 GCA_051009255.1 Ruegeria sp.
AGCGCCCGAACGAAGAACGGGTTGGCCTGACGCCTCAGGGGGCGGCAAACCTGATCGCCGCAGGCATTCGGGTGACGGTCGAGGAAAGCTCGGTCAGGGCCATTCCAATTGATGGGTACGTCAAGGCAGGTTGCGAAATCGCACCCGAGAACACTTGGCCGGATGCCCCATCAGATGCCATCATATTCGGGCTAAAGGAACTGCCCGAAGATGGCACACCGCTGCCTCATCGGCACATCATGTTCGGCCATGCCTTCAAGGGCCAGCATTCCGGTCGCGCGCTGCTAGAGCGTTTCAAGGCCGGGGGCGGGACGTTGTATGATCTGGAATATCTGGTCGACGAAAACGGTCGTCGCGTTGCCGCCTTTGGGTATTGGGCCGGATATGCCGGTGCTGCCGTGACACTCAAGACCTGGGCGGCGCAACAACGGGGCGAAAAATGCCCGCCGGTTGGCGTTTATCCGGGCAAGGATGCGCTGAACGCTGAATTGTTGCGTGAACTGGATGCCACGGGCCAAGCCCGCCCAAGCGCCATTGTCATCGGTGCTTTGGGCCGCGTCGGCGCTGGTTCTGCCGATCTGTGCGAGGCGATGGGGGTACAGGTCACCAAGTGGGACATGGCGGAAACTGCCAGCGGCGGACCATTCCCCGAAATACTACAGCATGACCTGTTTCTGAACTGCATACTGGCCCGACCCGGCACGCCGGTTTTTGTCCCGCGCGATGCGTTGACAGCGCTGCGAAAGCTGACAGTTATCGGCGATGTCGCATGTGACCCCGACAGTGATTACAACCCTGTACCTGTCTATGACCGTGCGACCACATGGGACGAACCCGCGCTGCGTGTCGCAACAGACCCGGTGCTGGATGTAACCGCAATCGACAATTTGCCTTCTATGTTGCCTGCAGAAAGCTCGGATGATTATGCGGCGCAACTGCTGCCTTCGTTGCTGACCCTGACCGATATCGAAAACGATGTCTGGGGTCGGGCCAGGGCAACTTTCCAATCTCATATCGAAAGGATCTGAGCGATGACCATCCATTGGTGTGGCACTGGCCTGTCGGCCATTCCCGGCTTGCGCCGCCTGATTGAAACCGGCCACGATGTCACGGTCTGGAACCGAACCGTCGAAAAGGCCAAGTCCGAAATCGGCGATCTGACGGATAACATTCGGGCCTTTGACTTTGACACGATCACAAGTGAACTGAAACCGGGCGACGTCATCGTCTCGATGCTTCCCGGCGACTGGCATGTACCGCTGGCAGAGTTGGCAATCTCGAAAGGTGCCGGGTTCGTGTCGTCGTCTTACATTGCGCCGGAAATGCGCGCGTTGGACGACAAGGCACGCGACGCGGGTGTCGCTTTGGTCAACGAGGTTGGGTTGGATCCGGGTATTGATCACCTGATGGCGCATGCGCTGGTCGACGATTATCGCGCCTCGGATGCTTTCGACCCACAGAACCACCTGAGCTTTATTTCTTACTGCGGCGGCGTTCCCAAAAACCCCAACCCGTTTCGGTATAAATTCAGCTGGTCACCGTTTGGCGTGCTCAAGGCGCTGCGCTCGCCATCCCGGTCAATCCGCGATTACGCACCGCTGGATGTGGCGCGCCCGTGGGATGCCATCAGCAGCTATATCGCGCCGCTGCCAGCGCCGGAAAGTTTCGAGGTTTATCCCAACCGCGACTCTCTGCCCTTCATGCAGCAGTACCATTTCGAAGAACACTGGCCAGTCAAGGAATTCGTCCGCGGCACCCTGCGTCTGAATGGCTGGGCCAATGCGTGGTCGGACGTGTTCAGCGAGATCGAGACCCTGTCAGGCGCCGAAGGCGATGCCCGGCTCAAGGAAATGTCCGACCAGTTCTGGGCCGAGAATGCCTATGACGAAGGAGAACCGGACCGGGTTGTTCTGTGCGTGGGCTTGAAGGCTGAAAACGAAGGCCGCGCGGTCTGGCACAAAACATACTTGATGGATGCATGGGGCGATGCACGCGGAAAAGCAATGGCGCGTCTGGTTTCGATACCGGTCTCGCTGGCGGTTGAGGCCGTCCTGAACCGCGCCATACCGGCAGGTGTTCATGAAGCACCAAGCGACTCGAAACTGGTCAAAAACTGGATGGCCGAGATCGACAAACTGGCGCAGCATTTGCAGGTTGTGGATCACGCAAGCTGAAGCAGTCAGGGGTTAGTACGCAGACAAAGCGAGGGGCGAACCCCCCGCTTTGTCCGATTGATCCACGATCTTCACATCAGATCGTTTTCAACATCTTCAGCCGATATGCCCAGTGCATCCAATCCATTTTCCAGATGATCCGACAGATGCGGCGTACCGATCAGGTAATCGGCGCAGGGGGTTGAGGCCTCGGCCTTTGCGGTGGCAATGGCTTCGGCCAGGTCCTCGGCAAAGAAACTCTCGCGCCCGACCCACATAACGGCGACCAGCTCGGCCTGTTCATCTTCGCTCATCCGGTCGATAAATGCGCGCAGTTCACCTTCGGCGCGGTTCAGTTCGCGCCCCATCATGGCGACCTGTGCCACCTTTCTTGCCGAGATTTCCAGCATGTCCCAAACTCCTCTGTCCGCTGCTTTAGACCATCTCAAGCAGTACGCAGCGTGTTCGTCTTTGATCTTACGCAAACAACTTGCTGTAAAGAAACCGCTCGCCTGCACCAGCTTGGGATGGGCGACTCAATCCTTTGCTCGAGCAGATACTGAAACCGGAGTGTCCGGTACACCGGCCGAGGCCGCTGGCCGAAACGTGGCCTTCTTGAACCAAAGCTTCAATGCCTGCCAGTGAATCAATGTCAGAACCCGCCGCGCCCCGAATGGCCGCCGGATCAGCGCCCAAAGGATCGTCCTGTTCTTCAACGGTGTACGATGCCCGGTCAGTGTCGCAATCAGGCCGCCCCTTTCACGGCCATAGTCAATCCAAACGCCCACTCGGTCAGGCCCATAATCAAATCTGAACGTATATTCACCCGAACATGGCTGAAACGGCGACACATGCATCCGCTTTCGGGCAAGGATACGATCAGACGGACCAATCGGTGAAAGATCCGGTTTGTGACAAACATAGCTGTGTCGCGTACCGAACGTGTTGGTGACTTCGGCAATGACAATGTTCAGCTGATCGCCCGCGTCAAAACAAAACCAAAAGCTGACGGGATTGAACACATATCCAAGAACGCGTGGCTGAGTGAACAACAAAATTCGACTTGGTTGGGGGAGGTCCAGTTCCGTCAAAGTCTCACGCAACCAAACTGCGCCGCGTCCCTGTTTGGGCAGGCCACCGTGATCCCGCGCCTTCCAACTCATAAGGTTTGCACCGTCGATTGAAAACAGCGACGGTCCGCCGGGCCCGGACTCGGGGTTTAACAGGATATAGTCGACCGAATAGCGAAAGCCGTTTTCAACGTCACCTTTTCGCCCGTGATAGGTCTGGGCCGCGATATGGTCGATCCCGCTCACTCTGCCGCTATTGGCCCCGCAACTTGGTTATCAATAGCCTCGGCCACCGCGACGGCGCTGGCAAGCCCGTCCTCGTGAAAACCATTGCCCATCCACGCACCGCAGAACCACGTTCGGTTTGAGCCGTTGAACTTCTTGATCCGCTGCTGTGCCAGCAGGGCCGGCAGATCAAAGATGGGATGCTGGAACACCGCCTCGTCAAAGATCAACTCTTCGCGAATACGACGGCGAGAGTTCAGGGTTACGAATAACGGATCATCATGCGGTATGCGTTGCAAGGAATTCATCCAATATGTGACATCTGTTTCGCGGGACTGGGCATGAATGTCCTGTGTGTGAACCCAACTGGCCCAGCATTTGCGGCGGACAGGCATCAGGGATGTATCGGCATGAAGCACAGCCCTGTTCGTTTGATAGCGTATGGGTGAAAGCGCGTCCCGCTCGGACGGCGCGGCATCGGACAAAAGCCGCAGCGTGTCATCGGAATGGGTTGCAAAGACAACCTCGTCAAAGATTTCCCAATCACCGCCTGCGGTTTTGACCTGCGGCCCTTCCGGTGTTCGGCGTACGGCGTTGACATGAGTGTTCAGACGCAAGCCGACCCCCTTGCCGCCCATCGACGCGGTCAACCGTTTCACATACTCGACCGATCCACCCTGTACAGTGTACCAGACATGGTCCCGCCGGTTGTCCAGCAGAAGGTGGTTGTCAAAAAAGCGGATCATGGCATGGGCTGGAAACTCCAGAACCTTGTCGCCGGGCAATGACCAGATCGCACCCGAAAACGGTTCAAGGTAATACGAGCGGAACCAATCGCCGGTCCCAAGACGGTCCAGCAGGTCGCCAACTGTCAGGTTGTGGTCGTCAGCATATTGCAATGCCTTTGAGTTAAACCTGAGCAGGTCACTGACCATCCGCAAAAACCGTGGATGCCACAGATTGCGGCGCTGTGCGAACAAGGCATCAAGATTATTAAGCGCATATTCAACCGCGCCGCCACGCGCGGACACACCAAATGACATATTGCTTTGGACAACGGGCACGTTCAGTTGCCTGAATAATTGAACAAGGTTTGGGTATGTCACCTTGTTAAAAACGATGAATCCGGTGTCCACGGGCTGATTACCCCGTTTGCCCGCAATTACGGTACGGGCGTGACCGCCAAGCCTTTGCTCTGCCTCGAAAAGAGTTACCCGGTGGTTTGCCGCAAGCAGGTTTGCAGCCCCCATTCCTGAAATTCCGCCCCCAACAACCGCAATTTTTCGCGGGGCGCCTGCAAGGTATTCAAAAGGCATTATTTTCTCCGCGAGGATTTGAAATATGTACGGACCGTAACGCAGTTTGGATGAAAATAATCAAAAGAAATGATCCGGCTTGGGAGATGCCACGTAATAAGGTTATGTTTACCGAGACAGACACCGCGACTCTGGACGCGCCGACGCTTGACCGCAGCCGGCCATTTGTGAGTCGTGAAGTGAAACCAATCAAAGGCAAGCCGGTGAACGGATCGAAAGAAAGTTGTGACAAAAGGAACGAGTGGGTAAGTCAAGTTCGCCGCATTCGGGATGCGCAGGACCGGTCCGCTTTTGCCGAACTGTTCCGCCACTTTGCCCCCCGGGTCAAAGCGTTTCTGATCCGGTCCGGGTCAGATGCCGCGCTGGCGGAAGAGTGCGCTCAGGAAGTTATGGCAACCTTGTGGCACAAGTCCCATTTGTTCGATCCGGCCCGCGCCACGGTGGCGACATGGGTTTTCACCATCGCAAGAAACAAACGCATCGACGCCCTGCGCAAGCAGCGCCGGCCCGAACCCGAAGAACTTGGATGGGGACCCGAGGCTGAACCTGAGCAGGATGACGTGCTTGTTTTTCAACAGGAATCCGCGCAATTGCGCACCGCACTGAACAAGCTACCAGAGGCACAACGGGACCTTATCGAAAAGGCATATTTCGGCGATCTGAGCCATCGCGAAATAGCAAGCCAGACGGGGTTGCCTTTGGGAACAATCAAATCACGTATCAGGCTGGCGCTGGAACGCTTGCGCCACGCGATGAATTGAGAAGATGAACATGGAAAACAATATCAAACATCACCTTACGGACGACTTGCTGATGTCCTATGCCGCAGGCGCTCTGCCCGAGGCATTTAACCTTATGGTCGCCACTCACCTGTCGTTGTGTGATCAATGCCGGGCGCAGGCGGAAAGTTTTGACGCTTTTGGCGGCTGCGTTCTGGACGAGCAGCCCGAAGTGGCGCGCATGAATGGTGATGCGCTTGCCGCGACAATGGCACTGATTGCTGCCGGTCCGCCAGCCGTGATTCCCGCGAAACCTTCATGTAACGTGCTTCCGTCGCCTTTGCAGGATTACGTGGGCGGCAGTGTTGGCGATATCCGCTGGAAACCCGTTGGTATGGGTGTGAAACAGGCAATTTTGCCGACTTCGCGCGATGCATCGGCGCGATTGCTTTTCATCCCCGCTGGAGCGGCCATGCCGGATCACGGGCACAGAGGCATGGAGCTTACAATGGTTCTACAGGGTGCGTTTTCGGACGAGGTAGATCGTTTTGCCCGTGGCGATGTCGAGATTGCGGACGAGGATCTGGAACATACCCCCATTGCGGATATGTCCGAAGATTGCATCTGCCTGGCCGTCACCGACGCACCTTTGAAATTCAACAGTCTGATACCGCGACTTGTTCAGCCTTTCCTGCGTATCTGAGGGTGATTGCGAGGTTGGCACAACGGGAGCCGCAGGGTTTGTACTGGAAGGGCATAGGCAAATGATCGGACGTGTCGCCATTGCGTTGGTTTTGACAGGTGTCGTGTCTTCGGCCTCGGCCCAGATGACCGCTGACGTCAAGTTCCAGGCGGGAAATTTTGGAACGACGGTCAGCGGGACGATCACGGGTGACGGGTATTTTGACTACAGGCTGGGGGCAAACGCCGGGCAAGCGATGTTCGCCGAACTGAATGTCAGTGACACGAACGGCGACGGCGTGATCTACTTTAACATCCTGCCGCCGGGCAGCGATGGCACGGCGATTTACATCGGGTCAATCGACGGCAACACTGCCCGGATCGAATTGCCCAAAAACGGCGACTACACGATCCGCGTTTACCTGATGGGCAATGACCGGGACACCGGGAAAACGGTGGGTTACAATCTGGATCTTTCGATCCAATAGCGACTTAGGCATCGGTTTTTCCCAAGGGCACCACGTTTGGGTGATCTTCCGGGGCCAGCTCCTCAAAATCAAAATTGTCCAGCCTCTGCGCACGGCGACCTGCCTTTTCTGCGCTGATCTTGATCTCTGACAGATCCTTGGTCGCCTGCCCAAAATGCCTGTCCAGATTTGACACGCGGTCACCAAGCCGTTCTACATCTTTGTGCAGCAGGCCCAGTTCCTTGCGGATTGCACCCGCCTGTTCGCGCATCCGGGCATCTTTGAGGATCGCCCGCATCGTGTTCAGCGTGGCCATGCAGGTTGTCGGTGAAACGATCCAGACCCGCTTGGAAAAGCTTTCCTGAACCAGTTCCGAAAACTTTGCGTGCAGTTCTGCGTAAACGGCCTCTGACGGCAGGAACATCAGGGCGCCATCCGCCGTTTCACCGTCGATTATGTATTTCTCGGAAATATCGTTGATGTGTTTTCGCACTGTACTGCGAAAAATCTGGGCAGCCGCCTTAAGCTCTGTGTCGTTGGTGGACCCGACCAATGCCTCGTACGCCTCAAGTGGAAACTTGCTGTCGATCACGATTGGCCCCGGTGGATTGGGCAGATGTATCAGGCAGTCAGCACGCCGCGCATTCGACAATGTTGCCTGAAGTGAGTAGCTGTCCGAGGGCAGCGCCTTGGACACGATGTCATTCAACTGTATTTCACCAAACGCGCCGCGCGTCTGCTTGTTGGACAGAATATCCTGCAGGGACAGAACGTCGCCCGACAATTTGGTAATGTTATCCTGCGCCTTGTCGATTGCCGCCAGACGTTCCTGCAACTGCGTCAGCGACGTTGCCGTCTGTTTGGACGATCCATGCAGGGTTTCCTTCATCCGTTCCTGCATCTCGGCCAGTGCGCGAGCCGATTTCATCGCATTGTCGGCCAACCGGTCGTTCATCTGTTGCTGGACTGACGAAAGCCGTGTTTCGACCGTCTGTATCACCTGCACTTGCGCATTGGCCTGCGTGTCGGACACATGCTGCAAGCCGCCTCGCAACTGCTCTTGCCCCTGACCCAGTTGTTGTACGTTCTGTCCCAGATGGGTCAATTGCTGCGCCAATGGCTCTGCCATTCGGGCGGATCGGCTGGCAGCGCGCAGCGACAGAAACAACATGACCAGAATCAAAACGACCAGCGCAACACCGGCCAGAGCGGCCAGAACCATGGGGTCTTCTAATGAGTATTCGTTGCCTGCAATCTTGATCATCTTATTTCGCTTGTTCTTGTTTTGTTTCTTCTTGCATATCGTCCAGAGGCCTTGGGATCAACTGCGGCCAAACAATCGCTCGATATCGGCCAGCTTCAGTTCCACATAGGTTGGGCGACCATGGTTGCACTGGCCGGAATGCGGTGTTGCCTCCATCTCGCGCAGCAAGGCGTTCATTTCCTCGGCCCGCATTCGGCGGCCCGAGCGAACAGAACCATGACAGGCGACGCGGCTGAGAATCGCCTCGATCCGCGCTTGCAAGGTCTGGCTTTGGCCCTGATCGGCAAGTTCGTCCAGAATGTCCAGGATCATGGCCTTGGCGTCGACTTCTCCCAAAATGGCCGGAGTTTCGCGCACAGCGACGGCATTGCCGCCAAATGGTTCCAGTGTCAGCCCCAAAGCGGACAGTTCATCAGCAATATCCAGCAATCGCGCCAGATCGCCCTGAGAAAG
>JBPCWT010000365.1:0-3194 GCA_051009255.1 Ruegeria sp.
CCGCGCCTTCACCCTGCAAAGCAGTGAACAGCTTCCGCTCCATCTTGCCCTCAAGATATGGGCAAGGTTGCGGTGCCGTCACATAGAATTGTGGCGCTATTGGCAGCGTATGTCGCATACAGGTCCCGTGTTTCCCTGCACAAATGATAACAACGGTTGCGGGACCCGCCAAGTGTTTCAGATTCCAGCGATCAAACCACTGCGCGTTGATTGATCATAACCGTGCCAAGAAATGCGTCTGTCAAACCCTGGCAGCGGGCGCTGGTCAGCATCATTATAACGGAAACAATCTGAACCGGCAGAAAGGCCATGCTGACAAAGTAACCGGCGGTATGTGCGATGGCCTTGCCGGAATCCATCCGCGCCCCAAAGGCATCGCGCAATTCGATCCCCATAAAACGCATGCCCAACGTGGCTGAACCATTGGCGATAGTGACCACGCGATAGACAAAACTGATAACCGCGTAGATCAGGGCCAGAACAAAAAAGCCAAGGCCAAATGTCAGCAGGATTGCGGCCGTGCATAAAAGCGAGACAAAGGCGATATCAAACAGCCACGCAAAAAAGCGTTTGATCGCCACCGACTGATAGAATTCAGGCTGACGATCAGGATCGGGCAGGTGGTTCATTGTGACTTTCCGGTTGTTTTGAATTGCCCGCCCCAATGGGGCAGGCCGTTGGCGATCAGGCTTCTTTTTCGCCGTTCTGCTCGTCATGGTTCGCGCGGGCGCGTTCTTCCATGAATTCATCAAACTCTGCCTTGTCCTTGGCTTCGCGAAGACGGCGCAGGAAGGATTCGAAATCCTGTTGTTCGCGTTCCAGCCGGGCAAGGGTGTCGGCCTTGTAGGCGT
Organism: Ruegeria sp.; assembly: GCA_051009255.1. Taxonomy (GTDB): domain Bacteria; phylum Pseudomonadota; class Alphaproteobacteria; order Rhodobacterales; family Rhodobacteraceae; genus Ruegeria. Next base: position 852 of record JBPCWT010000365.1, read on the forward strand.
CAAAGGCACTGTTGCCCGAAGGTTTCATCGCGCTCATATGGCTTTGCCAGGATTTGCGGTGGCTGCAGGATTTGCTGAACATGCGTTTGCTCCAGATCATATAGGCAAGAATGGCCAGGCCGATTGGCCAGAAAAAGATAAAGCCAAGGACCATTGCGGCGATCCATGCGCCTTTGCCCTTGCTGTCTAGCCAGGTTTCGGAACGGTGAATCCACCCCGGATTTGCTGGGGCAGCGGGTTCAGGCATTGCGGTCATTTGGGCTCTCCAGGTTGATGTAAATCCTATTCACATTGAATAAGATGGGGAGCAGGGGCCCAGATGCAAGGGTCAATGTGAAAAAGATTTACATTTTTTGCAGGAAATGGAGTTTTGATAGGAAATTATAGCTTTTCCACATACTCTGCGGGCAAAGGTGCGCTCAATTTTATCAGGTCTTGCGGCGAAATTTGAAAAACATGTCTGGGTGTTCCGGCCGCGGCCCAAACGAAATCGAAATCTGTCAGGTGCTGGTCGATATAGGTTCGGATTGGTCCCAGATGCCCAACAGGCGCAACGCCACCAATTGCAAAACCTGTCTGCACGCGCACCCGTTTCAGGCTTTTACTAATACGTACCTCGGTTGACGCTGCCCGGCATCGGACGCATTTTTCCCGACATGGACAATAGTGAATTTAAACCCGCCCCGACAATCGATGAAATCCTAGGCTTGGAAGAAAGGGTTTGGTTGGCACTTGTCGAAGGAAACGCCGAGGCAGATCGCGCGTTGCTGAGCCCGGATTTTTTGGGCGTCTACCCGACCGGATTTGCCAACAGGGACGAACATGTCGGCCAATTTGCCGATGCGCCAACGATGGCAGCGTTCAAGCTGAGCAAGGCCAGGATGCGGGTTTTGTCGCCTAATGCCGTCCTGCTGTCTTATAGGGCGGATTACCAGAGGCCGGATGCAACTGATTGGGACGCGATGCTGATTTCGTCGCTTTGGGAGCGGCAAGGTGAATTTTGGATCAACACTTTCAGTCAAGACACACCGGTAAGTCCAGCCTGAAGGGTTTGTCCCATTGACGTTACAGTGTCACGATGCACAACCTGCCCGCATGACTGGACCTCTTGCGATATCCCGGCTGCCGCTGCCATTCGATTCTGATCTGGGGGCAGAGGCGCGTGCATTGGTGCCTGATCTGTCGCCCGAACTAGGCGATTTGATATCAGGTGCCGCCGGTTCCAGCCCCTATCTCAAAAGCTTGATAGAGAGCGAAGCTGACTGGATTGGCGGTGCGCTAAGCGACGCCGACGCTGCATTGGCCGAAGTAATGAGGGCCGCAAAGGCATTGCCGCCTGACCAGTTGAAGCCGGGTCTGCGTCTGGCGAAACGGCGGATGGCGCTGCTGACCGCGTTGGCCGATCTTGCCGGTGCCTGGCCGTTGGAAAAGGTCACTGCGGCCCTGACCGATTTTGGTGGGCTGGCGGCAGATCTGGCAGCCAAGGCTGAAATTGCCAATCTGATCAGACGCAACAAATTGCCGGGTATGACAGCGGAAGACGTAGAAAGCGCAGCCGGGATCGTGATTCTGGCCATGGGTAAGATGGGCGCGCACGAATTGAACTACAGCTCGGATATCGATCTGATCGTTTTGTTCGATGAAACCCGATTTGATCCCGATGATTTCTACGAGGCGCGACAGGGTATGGTGCGCGCAACACGAAACTTTTGTGCGACGCTCAGCGAAAAAACCGCAGATGGGTATGTCTTTCGAACTGATCTGCGGCTGCGTCCCGATCCGGCTGTAACGCCGGTTTGCATGGCGATGGAGGCAGCAGAGCGGTACTATGAAAGCCTTGGCCGCACGTGGGAACGCGCGGCTTATATCAAGGCCCGTCCCTGTGCCGGAGATTTGGAAGCCGGTCAGCTATTTCTGAACACGCTGCGCCCCTTCGTCTGGCGGCGGCATCTGGACTTTGCCGCGATTCAGGATGCCCATGACATGCGCCTGCGCATTCGCGAGAACAAGGGTACAGGCGGTGCATTATCAATTCCGGGCCATGACATAAAGCTGGGGCAGGGCGGAATCCGCGAGATCGAGTTCTTTACGCAGACACGCCAGCTGATCGCAGGGGGGCGAGACAAGGATTTGCGCGTGCGCGGCACGGTCACGGGGTTGTCAGCGTTGGCGGCAAAGGGTTGGATCCCCTCGGACGTTGCGGGGAAACTGGCGGGCCATTATCGCGCCCATCGCGATGTTGAACACCGTATTCAGATGGTTCACGACGCCCAGACGCACAAAGTACCGCAATCGCCCGACGGGATAGAGCGTATTGCATGCCTGATGGGTATCAGCAGTCAG
>JBPCWT010000366.1:0-8140 GCA_051009255.1 Ruegeria sp.
CTGATTGGTTAATAACGGGCAAAGTGGACGCCAAACGTGAAGATGCCAACGAGATGCTGGCCCGGATGGCAGAGTATTTGTCAGACGAAAGCCCGAGGGCTGAAGAACCTCAAAAAATGGAACGTACTTTTGTCTGGAAGGGGCTGGTGCGTCGGATCAAGGCAGAGGCCGAGGCTGAAAAGCAAACATTTGAAAATCGGGATGTGCTGAACGAACTGCGTCTTGATCCGAAATTCTATTCGGAAGTTTGTGATCGCGCGGCGTTCAGAATGCTGGCGCAATCTGGCAGACCGCCGGATACGGTCAACCCCGACAATGAACTCCTGCGCAGGCAGATGGCCCTTCACCGGCAAAAGCTTGGATTGAGCCGACACCGTGACTTGATTGAATGGCTTCAAGAAAATGATCTGGATGAAGCCGGTTATGAGGATTTGTTGAGAGGCTCTCATCAAATGGAAACTGTGATTTCAGAAAATGGCACAGAACTTGAAACTCAAATCTTGGCGGAACTGAAATGGACAGGGGACTATGCCCGCCTGAATGAAAGAGCAAAAGAAAAAGCAAAATTCTTCAAAGATGTTCAATCCAGCACCGCCAGTTTTGCGGCAAATGACAGGTTGCACGTCCTGATGTGGTACTTTGAAACGGTACTTGGAACCACGATGCCGGAGGACGTTCAAGCCTATGCCCGGTCTCTTGGACTCGCAGAACGCGAGGAATTCTGTAAACTGGTGGAAAGGGAATTCTTGTTTGCTCAAAGTACATTTGGCCGCGCTGGTGTCGATAACATCGACTAAAACAGCGGTATTCCCGGTACCTGATTGAATTGGAGGGTAGCATGTACGAATCCACGGACGGCAATGAGGAGTTACCCGGAACCCGGTTTCTACTATTCCCGCAGTCGCCCTTTTCCAAAGGCAACAGCACACCAGAACTTGTCGAGATTTCGGCCCCGCCGGGAACGATTGGACCCGGGCCATCCGGGGCGCGAATGTACACGGTCAACCCGGTCGGGAAAACAACACCCTATGGGGCCATTGTGCCGGGGCCGAATGGGCCGGGTATGTATCTGCCGCCTTGGGACGGATTTATCCAGCCGCCGGCAGAGCCTGACGAATTCGGAAACTTTTTTCATATAGAGCCGTCGGACCCTTCATTCGAGGCCGCGCATCTGTTCGGATCTGCCCATTTCACAATGGATGTGTGGGAGGGATATTTTGGACGGCCTATCCCGTGGCACTTTGGTCAACAATTCGAACGGCTGGAGCTTTCGCTGCTACCTAGTTTGGATAACGCCCACATCGGGTGGGGATTTCTGGAAACGGGCGGCACACATGAACATGGTGGTGAGTATCGCCCTTACAGCCTGAATTTTGACGTTGTCGCGCACGAAATCGGCCACGCCATAATCTATGGCGTGATCGGGCTGCCGATGTCAGAGGACGCAAACGGTGAATACTATGGATTTCATGAATCCGCGGCTGATCTTGTTGCCATGTTGGCGTCGCTTCACTTTGGCTCTGTTGTCGATGACCTTTTAGAGAATACGCGCGGCAATTTGTACACGTTCAATCGCCTTAACCGATTTGCAGAACTGTCAGATAACGCGCAGATCCGGTTGGCAGCGAATGACCGCGTACTGTCCGAGTTTGCGCAAGGCTGGTCCAGCGAACACGCCCTTTCTGAACCATTGACCGGCGCAATGTTCGATATCCTGATCGACATCTATCACGAACGCCTGTTGGTCCACGGCTTGATTCCACCAGAGATCGAGGACCTGTCGGACAAGCTGGAGGGATCGCCGGAATACAGCGATGTTATGCAACAGTATTTCGATGCGCTTTATGCCGATGATCCGGAAGGGTTTCGGAAATCGTTGCTCGAAGCCCGGGATTTCCTGGGATCGTATCTTGCTGATGCATGGGAGATGCTGGATGCCGACATGCTCAGCTATTTTGGCGTCGAAAAAGCGTTGCTTACGGTGGATCAGGAAATCACGGGCGGGGCATTTCAAGGCATTATCGAAGGCAACTTTAGGATGCGCGAAATTGGGCTGACAACGGCGGGCCCACGCGTTGCAGAACCCGACGATTCAAGCCATGCCGCATCCGTCCGCACACGCGTACCGGGAACTGCGTAAAGCAAATTCATTGTATTTTGTTGCGTTTTGTGGCATTTAGAAATGGGATGATTTTGGACATATCGGCTCGATCATATTTTACGAGCTGCAAATAGGGGGGAGACGAGGATTCGAATATCCTCTCTCTTGAATTAGGGAGTTTGTGATATGACCGAGTCTTTGCTCAGTTTTTCTGAAGTGTTGTTGTTTGGGCGGGTTGTAGAGGATTTGGAGTACGCTGCCGCAAAAACGCCAAAACGTGGTAAAGGCAAAAACAAGCACTTGGAAGATCAGCTTGGGGCAACAGATCCCAAGTTCGCGCGAATTTACGGATTTTCGTATGAAGGCACTTATTATGAGTTGCCGGAACCTACAGTGTTTCTGGTAGATGGTGACGGAGAAAGCGCAACCAATTTTGATCCGACTTCAAACAGGAACTTACCTTACAACTTTGCGCAAGGGGCCGGCGGCAACTCGGGTGGAACATATGACGCGGCAAAAGATACCACGCGACAAACGGCCCGTGCGCCGATGAACCCTTCAGTTACAGGTGTTGCAAGTGCGGACTACCAGATTTCCAGCGACATAAAATTTTGGCCTTACGATAAGGCCGATTATACGATCCGTATGGACGTGATGACCGGCATGTTTGAGCAAGTTCTGCTGGACATCTACTTTGGCTTCGACAGCCCGGCGATCAGCGGTGCGAAGGTCAGCGGAGCCAAGGTTAGCGGCGCCAAGGTAAGTGGTGCCAAAGTGAGTGGTGCCAAGGTGAGCGGTGCGAAGGTGAGTGGTGCCAAGGCGCGCGGTTCTGATTGATCTATTCACAAGAGAGAAAAAAACGCTACAAACGCTCCCTGCCATCTGGGGGCGTTTTTTGCACCACGTTCAGAAACCAGCTTTACGCATTCCTTCAACGAAATGCTGCGTATCGGTTTCCAGCCGATCGGGTTGCACTTTTTCCCAGCGCTCCAGCGAAAAGTTTGGATGGGCCAGTCTGTGCTTGCCCGCAATGTCGCGGGCAATACTCATTTCGCCCAACTGAGCATAGCTGGCGGCCAGCATTCTTTGCCCTTCGGTTGGGTTGTTCATCTTGTTTACTGATCGGATGACCTGATCATACTCTCGCAGATTGTAGTAAGCCCCGGCGATGTGCCACAGATACTGATCGGGAAAGTAGGGATTCAGGCGCATTGCCCTTTGGAGGTGCTCGATTGCAGCCTCGTTTTCTCCGGAATGGGCTAGTGCATCGGCAAAATCTGACAACAGATCAGCATCATTGGGATTTAGCATTAGGGATCGACGATATGCACCGATCGCAGCATCATGTTCCTTGCGATACAAGTGAACAAAGCCAAGTTCCCCGAACCCGCGGGCGTCCGTCGGGTCAAGTTCGACCGCTCGCTGTGCAAGCTTCAGGGCAGTATCTAACGCATGTTCCTGATCTTTTGCCCACGAATAGCGCCAATCGATGTTCAAAGTACGTGACAACGCAGCAGCGGCCCGGGCGTACCCCTTGTCCTGCTTCAACGCGCGTTCATACAGGTCATGGGCCTCGTGGTTGTCTTGACGGGTATATTTGTAAATGTGCTGCTGACCGCGCAGCACAAAGCCATAAGCGGCCAGATCTGACGGAACGGCTTGAACCATTCGCTGATTTTCCTGCGCTTCGATCAGGACTGCCATCGACGCAACAATGCATTCGGTAACGTCGTCCAGTATGGAAAAGATATCATCAATCTCACGATCATACTTCTCGCCCCAGATCGTCCTTTCTGTATCTGCATCAATGAGTTCCACAGATACTCTAATCCTTGAAAGGGATCTGCGAACGCTGCCTTGCGCTATGTAGCGCACGCCAAGTTTACGTGCCGCTTCGCGTGGCGACATCGACTGCGCCTTGAAGAAGTAGGCCGAGTTCCGTGCAATAACAAAGAGGTTCTTAAACTTAGACAGGTTAAGAATAATGTCGTCTGTCAAACCCTCGGCAAACCAACCGTCGGATTGATCTTCACCAAGACTGTTGAATGGCAGCACCGCAACCGAGGGAATTTCCGGTCTCTCCGACGCCATCTCCATCGCTTCAGGCCGCTTTGATGCCTTCATCGTCGCTCCCTCAACTTCACTGCGTACACAGTATGTCGGGATAGGGGCCGGGATGTTTTTTAATTGTTGAGGACCAAGGAATTCATAGCCGAACCTAAGGTGATTCTTAATCTGCTCATAGACCATTGAGCTTATGTAAACACGCCCAGGTTCTGCGATGCTTTGCAGGCGCGCCGCGACGTTTACGGTGGTTCCATGAATCCCACGCGTGTCTTCCAGCAATTCACCCATATGCACGCCGACCCGAAACCGGATCTGCTTGTCCTGTGATTTTCCGGTGGTGCTTGCCTCGGCGATCCGGTGCAGGGCGACGCCAAATCGTACTGCATCTGTTGCTGTTTCGAACATCGCCAGAACGCCGTCGCCCCGCGTTTCAACAATATGGCCGTCAAACTCAGCGCAAGCTTTTTCCAACTGCCCGATCACGCTGGTAAGCGACTCGTATGTATCGAGCTCGTTCTCGCCCATCATGCGAGAAAACCCTACAACATCGGCGAACAATATGGCGCCAAGCCTTCGCTTGTAAGATGTATCCAGTTTACTCACGGTATGCATCTCGCCCTTTTTGGGTTAATTCAAAATCCACTAATGCCCGGCCCAAACCGGAGAGTTGGAATGGGATTGAAAATCTAGCCAACAAACTAGGCCTCTTTCGAAATATTGGGAGGCCATGTCCAACCGTTGCCAATGAAACCCCCAAAACTGACTATGGTGTCGGGCTTAAGCTCTTGCATCAGTGATTTGCGGTGTTTTTCCCAATCCGAACTCAACAAGCCCACAACCACCATGTCAAAGAACTTTCCCTCGGCGTACCACGCTTGTCTCATGCGCCCTTCGATCTGGACGCCGAGCCGCGACATCAGGTCTGCACTGCGATTATTGTCTTCGCGGAAATAAGAGGTAATGCGGTTTAGTCCAAACTGCCGAAAAGCCAGATCCAGCAGCAGTGCCGTCGCCCTGATACCTACACCGTGGCGCCGAACCGAATGGTCCACGAACAGGGCAACGACTGCGTCGCGGTTGACAAGATTGACATCCTGCATCCCCACCATTCCGACGATCTTTTCCTCTTCACTTTCAACAGCAAACCAGTATGTGCCTTCTTCAGACGAATTTTCGAATACAGAAGCCCAGTTTTTTTGGTTTGCCGCAGAACACTGCGGAGCACGCGAAGACCGATCAAAGGCGGCCAGATCGTGTAAGTCCAGAAACCATCGTGAAACGTGGGCGAGATCTTCTTTTTCGAGGGGCCTAAGCGCGTAACGCCGTGCCGGTTTTTTTGACATGGAGTCGTCCCCCTATCGTTCAAACAAATTCACTCTTGATATGTGATGTTAGCACTTAAATGCGAATTGTCCTAAGGCACCACAACTATTGCCTGTTTTCGAACTGACTGCTCGTCAGAAAATCTTATTGCTTCCGAAAAGTGGAATTATAAATGTAGAAATTACAAATTTGGTAGTCGGCAAAAGGTTATTCGTCAAGGAAATACCACTTGTATGGATGTCTTCGGTTCAACCGTGGGGGGATTTGGGAAGGTGTAAATACTTGCAAAGCAAGCAAAGGTCCAATTTGCATAAAGTTTGCCTAAATGGTTCGTCCATTGGCGAGCTGTCTAGTCAAATTGCATGCGGTAATGCCAGAGGCATCCGGGCATGTGATTACTCAACCCGGTTGCCTGCCTCATCAAAGTAAAAGACCTTGCTGGGATCACATGTAAGCTTCAGCGATTGATCTTCTTTGATGTCATGTTGCCCAAAAAGACGGATGGTAGCCGCATCACCGTTGACAGAAACAACAAGGTTGGTGTCGCCCCCAAGATGTTCGACATGGGTGACGTTGGCCTCAATCTCGCCATCGGACGTTAGCGTGATGTCTTCCGGGCGAACGCCCATGATACGGGGGTCCTCTGGGCGCACCAGTTTTGCAGGCAAGAAATTCATTGCTGGTGATCCCAGAAAACCGGCAACAAATTTGTTGACCGGGTTGTTGTACAGCTCCATCGGGCTGCCGATCTGCTCGACATATCCGTCACGTAATACGACGATTTTGTCTGCCAGAGTCATCGCCTCGGTCTGGTCGTGCGTAACATAGATCATCGACGCGCTTAGCTGACGGTGGAGGCGGGCAATTTCCAGCCTGGTGTTCATACGCAGCGCTGCATCCAGATTTGATAGCGGCTCGTCAAATAAAAACAGCTTTGGATGACGGACAATGGCGCGCCCGATCGCAACACGTTGACGTTGCCCACCAGATAATTCCGAAGGGAACCGATCCAGATACTCTTCGAGGTTCAGCATTCGGCTGGCCTCCTCGACACGTTTTGCAATTTCGTCCTTTGACTGACGTTCCTGTTTAAGTGCAAGCGACATGTTATTGCGAACATTCAAGTGCGGATACAAAGCATAGCTTTGAAACACCATTGCAATGCCGCGCTTGGACGGCGGGGTCAGGTTGACCACATCATCCCCAATCCGGATTTCGCCGGAACTGACATCTTCAAGCCCCGCAATGACCCGCAAAAGCGTGGATTTGCCACAGCCAGAAGGGCCAACAAATACAACAAATTCACCTTCTTCGACTTCGATATTGATGTCCTTGAGAACGTGAACAGGTCCAAATGATTTATTTACATTGGTAAGGGTCAGCGCCGTCATTGCGTGTCCTCCTTGAGGCTAACGGGTTGTCCTGTCCGAATGCTTTGGTCTGCTGCAAGGCAAATGTGCAGGGATTGGACCGCGTGCTGCATGTGTTGAGCAAGGTCCAAATCCTCATTTATGGTGCGCAACATGAAGTCCTGTTCTGCATCACACAGTTCCTGATGGCCGGGTTCTTGCGGTAGATCGATCGTCCGATCTCCCGCTGGCGTATGTACCAGTATTCCGCCAACTTTCGTGTGCCCATCAATATTAGCCGAGGCGCCTTTGTTCCCGTCGGTGATAGATACCGCGCCATTTGGCGATACGATATCTTTTACGAAAAATGCGGTTTCCGACATCATTGGACCCCAACCAGCCTCGTACCAGCCGACTGATCCATCTTCGAAGATGACCTGGAACTGTCCGTAGTTGTACATATCCTCGGCAATTTCGTCTGAAAGCCTCAGCCCCATTCCGTGCACACGTACCGGATCGGCGTCAGTGATCTGACACATGACATCCACATAGTGTACGCCACAATCAACGAGGGGGCTTGTGGTTTGCATCAGGGCTTTGTGCGTTTCCCACTCTTCGCCGCTGGATTGCTGATTCAGGTTCAGTCTGAAAACATAGGGGCCGCCCAGCGAACGCGCCTCAGAAATCAGACGCACCCAGGACGGGTGATGACGTAGTATGTAACCGACGACTAGCTTGCGATTGGTTTCAATTGCCGCGTCAACAACCCGGCGGGCATCTGCAACGGTTGTTGCCAGCGGTTTTTCGACAAATACATGGGCACCGGCATCCATCGCCGCACACGCGTAATCGGCGTGACTATCGGAATAGGTGGCTATCACAACCAGATCCGGGGAGGTGGCCTTTAGCGCGGTGTCGAAATCGTTGAAAGCATCATAATCTTTCAGGTCCTCGTGACTGACCACACCAGAGCGATTGATCAGACCGACGATCTGCGATCGAGGGTGTTTGTGATGAGCCAGCGCATGGGAAAGCCCCATGTTTCCAAGGCCCGCAATAAGAACGCGTGTCATTTAACTGCTCCGGAAGTGATGCCGCGGATCAACTGGCGTGAGAAGATTATATAAAGAACAAGAACCGGCAGGATCGCCATCGACAGGGCTGATAGAACCGCATTCCAATCGGTTACGAATTGCCCAATGAAAACCTGACTGCCGAGTGTCAGGGTTTTGGTTTCCTCGGCAGGTGCAAGGATCAATGGAAACCAAAGGTCATTCCAGATCGGGATCATGTTGAACAC
>JBPCWT010000367.1:0-3035 GCA_051009255.1 Ruegeria sp.
CCACACCGCGTGGGCGACGATCTGAGGAGGAAAGCGGTGGCGCTTGCAGCTGACTGACAGTGAATTCATCGATGGCACCTACGTCCAAATCCGAACACGAGCAACCGAGCGACGGTTAACGTGACAACACCCACCCCGCCCCTTTAGCGCACCCGACAGCCCGGGTTCTTGTGAACCGCAAGCGCAACATCTTGCGGCAACACAAAGGGTGGTCTCTGCGGAAACGTCACGGTCTTGATCATTCGACCTTCCGCCTCCTCCACGGTGCTGACCGCAAGGTCCTCGATCTCTTCTACATCGACCTCCGGGTAAACTGTCGCCGTATTCGGGTTGCGGGTTACACGCGGGCGGAGCCGTTCACCAGTCAATGTCGACAGTTGACGATAGCGTTCAGTGACCTGGCCGCCCGCCTCCCGCAACTGTCGAAGTTCTTTGATTAGGGCACTGTTGAACCCGCTCTTTTGCAGCTCTTCCAGGCTGGCGTCAAAGTCACCTGCTACGACGTCCTTGAATGACAACGCGTCGAATTGAAGCTTTTGGCCCGCCACCTGGCTTTCCCGGAACAACAGACAGACGTAATCCACCAAGATGTCCTTCGCCACATCTCCACCGCCAGCCAGCCAATTTATGTAGTTTTGCGAAAACGTTGTGAAAGCTGCGTCCAGCTCCGCCTGCCGGGAGAAAATTCGCACCTGATTTTCCATCGCCTGATTAGCTCGCAAAAGACTGGCATTCTGCGACAGCACATCAATCTGAGCCGTCTTGACCTTATCGAGTTCCGTCTGCACCGGGGCCACCGCCGCAGCGACGATGTCCGCGCGTTTTTGCCCCTCCAACCAGGCTCCAACGGTCGCTGCGCCGCCGCCAACACTGATCAAAACCGCGACCACAGCCGCCCATTCAAACAGTGTCATTGCTTTCAACAGGCTGAACAACGAAAGTTTCTTGATATTCGGCACCGTCTGCTCAGATGCCGCGGCGTCCAAATTGCCATCCGTCACAACAAAGCACTCCAGATCTAATGTATAGAGCTTAGCACGGTTTTCAGGATAGGTCAGCGGCGCTCAGTCATGGAGGAGCCAGTCTGAGAACTCCTTCATGAGCTAACTTACAAACAACTCATAAGTGAAGGCCCCATACTGAAACTCGCCTCCTGAATTGAATTTGGAACCGCCTTTGAGAATCAAGCAGACGTGGCGTATATGTCGCCGGACGGGTCAGAGTTGGAGAGCACCATGCCGACCCATCGGGCTGTCATCTCTGACAATGGTGTATGCTCAAGTCTGGACGACGGTTGGCAGTCTGACTGAAGCGTTTGGCCTTTGTCCTTATACGCCGAGCATCACCTGTTGCGTTGGCACCTTTGATTTCGGGTAGCGCTAGGTGGTTCGAATTTAAGGCAAGACGCGGTAGGCTGCCACCACCTCCGGGTGAAGAAAACACCTTGCCCGCTTCGGCGGGCGTCTTTTTGTGTGAGGTTGGTTGAATCTGCTTGGCGCAGTTGCGTTACCCAGACCCTCCGCCGCGTCAGAACAGGGCAGCCTGTGCTACCGGTACAGCCAGGTTGCCGCAGCGCGACCGAGTTGCAGGGATCATAATTGAGGCGGAGTAGCCCCCATAGCCGGCCTCTTCAGAAGACACGCTGATACGCCGCACGACCGAGAGCTCTCATGCGGTTGAGCGCTTTTGAGGCAATTTGCGCTTCAGCTGTTTGATTGTCGAAATCACGCGCTTGGAGGTGATTGCCAATAACTTGTTTCCACCTGCTGATCTGGGCTTCAACCCGTGCCCTCTGATTGTATCCTGCTTCGGTTTGCCATTTCATCCTGCCCAGGTCGACGATGTCATCGATGTGTTGATTGCGCTGTTCATTTGCTCCGTGAACTGCATTCTTCGGGGGTGGGACTATGATCTCTAATTCATGTCCAAACTTGCCCACCAGACAGTCTGCGACACCCTGGCCGTCATATGCACCGTCAGCAAGAAACCGGCCCACATCGGCATCAATGTCAGTTGCTAAATCGGGCAGACCCGTTTCATCGCCCACGTGTTCGGTGGTCAACTCCGCCGCAGCGATATCGCCAGTCTCTGGATCGAGGGCGATGTGGAGCTTGCGCCATGTTTTGCGGGCCTTCCTGGCCCCGTGCTTTTCTTCATGCCAGCCGTTGCCACCTTGCATTTTCAAGCCTGTACTGTCCACAATGAGGGTGATCCGCTTACCTGAAGCGCGCGGGTGGTGGGCAATCTTTAAACCTTTGCCACTAAGCGAAAGCGTCGAGTAATCCGGCACTACAAGGTCCAGCCCCATCAGCTTGGCCATCAACCGCATGAAGCCCTGAGTTGGTAGTGTCGCAAACTTTCGCTTGTCGTTGCGTCTGGCTTCAACCCGGTCCAAATGGCGCGCTTTCGGAAGTCGGTATCAGGATTGAAGAGTTGATCAGTTTCAAAGGCGCGCAGAATCCGAAATCCGTGATCCTATACGCCGTGTGTTTCTACGTACGCTTTCCCGTTTCGTATCGCGACCTCGAGGAGATCATGGCGGAACGCGGCGTCGAATTGGATCATGCAGCGCTCAACCGCTGGGTCGGGAAATATGCGGGCACTATCGCCGATGAGGCCCATCTTCGAAAGGCCCCGACGGGTTGTTCGTGGCGGATGCCTTCTCGGGACATTGCTTCGCAATGCCCTTCCAGGTGAGAGACAAAGGCCAGTGGACCTATCTGTACCGCGCGATCGACAAGGAGGGCAAAACCCTTGATTTCATGCTGTCGGAGCACCGCGACGAAACCGCAGCTACTGCGGTTTTGTGAAAGCCACCGGCAGTAACGGCTGGCCGGACAAGGTCGTCATCGACAAGAGCGGATCAAACGCTGCCGGTCTGTTCAACATGAACTGCCTGCTGGTGATGTGCGGCTGGTGTTGGTTGATCACTGTCCGGCGGGCGAAATATCTCAGCAACATCATCGAGCAGGATCACCGTTTCATCAGGAAGCTTACCCGGCCCATGCAGACCTTCAAATCGCTGAATTCCGCTT
>JBPCWT010000368.1:0-13413 GCA_051009255.1 Ruegeria sp.
GAAGGTTTGCGCCGTCGGAAAATTCTGCTTTTTCTGGGCAAAAAACACGCCCGTGCACCTGCGTACGCGTGGCCGTTGTCAGCCACTCTTCAAAACCGTCGAACAGGTCTGAAAAGCCCTGAAAAACCGAATAAGGTGCTGCCGTCAGGGTGGCTTCGCTACCGTCCATTGGAAAACGGCTTTGCATATACAAACCATCGCGCCCTTTCGTGCGACGCTCGACCGCCTTGGCGAAAACGCGGTCAATCTTGGCGGGGTTGGGCTCTGCCGGTTTCATCGCACTGGACTGATCGGTCAGAAACACCTGATACAGCCGATCAGCCCTTGGCCAGACCTTGCGCGCTACAAAGCAGTCAGACCGGCGCAGCAATTGCAGGTGGTCATCGTAAAAGACATGGGGCCGGCCCTGATAATCGAACTTGGATAATGTCAGTGAACGGCTTTCGATACAGGTAGAATATTGCCTTGATAGAGTCTGAAAATAACTTTCATCAGGGATCCAGACATGGCGGAAGTACCGCTCGTACTTTTTTCGCGCGGGGTCCTGCAGGATGGCCGACAGGGTTTGCCGGGTCAGGCACCACCATTGGCTGCCCATATGTGGGACCAGCCCCTTTGGGATTGTGCGGCGGATGTTCAGCGCGCGTTGAAGCTTTACATAAGCATCGAAAAAACGGCGCTGCCGGCGCCACGAAAACGGAAACCGCAGGGTGAACCGTTCATGATCCAAACCCCCGACGGTCCAACTTACGTCGGCCGTCGTCGCGCTTTCAATGAAATCCACGCGCGGCCGTTCGGCAAGATATTCCACCAGCCCCTGCACCGGGCGCAGTGGCAGGCAGGCACCCGACGATAAAAAGACGTGATGCACATCCCGAAAACGCTCGAGCAGCAACGCAGATGCGGATTGCGACGCGGCGACAATGCCCCACCCCCCCCAATCGCACCGATGCCGATCGGAAAACTGTATCAGCGGATCGTCAGAAACGGATCGGACAAACTCGTGAAAGACCCTGTCATCAACCTTCTGATCGACGTGAATCACCACGGGGCACCCCGATGCGGTCCAATGCCGGGCAACCTGCGCTGCCCTGTCCAGGGCGGTATGCACCAGCATGACGATCCCAAGGCCGCTCATGCCCAGTTTCCCTTTGACATGAGGCCAAGAATTTCCAGCTGCCGCCAGTTGATGTATTGCTCGGACCATTTGCACCAGAACACCGGCTTTTCCCTAAGCCCGTTCAGATACGCCCGGTACTCGCGCGATGTGCCATAATGCTGCAGCCGCTCTTTTTCTTCCTGCGCTTTTTCGCCCAAGGTATCGATCAGCTTGGCGTGCAGCAGCGCACCGCTGGTCTTTTCCCCGCCTGTTTCATCGTAAACCTGATTTAACCCTCGGGGCAGCAAAGCGTGGGTCGAACTGACATAGGCATAGCGCTTGTTCCACTTGACCAATGGGATCTTGTTCAGCGCCGGGGCTTTTTGCGGGTTGTCCTGAAAAAACATACGACTGCGTGGCCCGCCTTGAATCCACAAGTTGCCATAAGTCGGATTCCTGGTGATCGTGTAGTTTCCGGTGTCAAACCATTGCGCGATCTCCAGCGGGTCTTGGCCTTCGTTATAAGGGGCCTCGTCGATCGTGCCCTTGGGATACATGTCGATCAACATGGTGCCAAAGCTGCGAACACCCGTGCTGTCCAGCCAGTCCGTCAGCGCACCCATCGGCCGCGTATCGCAAAATGGATAAACAAACAGCTCATCAGGATCGACAGTCAAAACCCAATGATCATGCGCATGTTTTCGCAGTAGATAGTTGGCCCAATCCACCCCGAACGTTGCACTTTTGTAGCTGCCTTTTGAGGACCAGACTGAAACATCGCCTTGCCCTGACAGAAACTCGGCCGACCCATCATCGCTGTCGTTGTCAACAAACAGAAAATGGTCGACGCCAAGTTTGCGGTAATAGTTCAGGAAATACGGAAGCCGGATTTTTTCGTTGCGAATGATGCTCAGCAACAGAACGTCGCCATCCCGAATGCCCGCGCTGTTGTCGCTGGCCGGGACCAGTTCGCGCCCCTTGTGCAGGCAACGCAGCAAGCGGCGCTTGCGCCGCAATCTCATCCGATAAGAATCCAACAGGCCCACGCGACCGCCCAACCTTATTCCAAACGCGAGGATGCCCGGGGCAGAGTGACGCCAAATTGAGGCCGGACAATTAACGATTTATGGCATCTATGCATCTTGCGAAGCAACGAATTTAAAAAGGGTTAGTGCCAATGCACCCCTTTTCAAGTTGCCTTGGTGCCTAGTCCCATCCCCCGGCGTTCATTAACCCGCATCGTTCCAGCTGTTCCCAGCCAGTGTAGCGTTCGGATTTGTCCGTCCACAGGTCAGGCCCGGCGATCAATCCGTCATAATACGAACCGAACAATTCGGGATCGTGAAAATGCTGGCGGCGCGACTTCTCGATCCGGGATTTTTCTATAATTTCGGGCAGGAATTTAGTGTGCAGCAAAACACCTGACGGATCAGCGCCGCCGGGCCCGTCATATGCAAGGTTCAGGTATCCCGGCAGGGCCGAATGACAGGAATTGACGAAAGCATAGCGCCGCGACCATCGAACCAGCGGAATTTTGTTCAACGTTGGTGACCGGTGCGGATAGTCGGAAAAGAACGCGCGCTCTCTCACCCCGCCCTGCACCCACAGATTTCCCATTGGTTGTTGTCTTTGTGCCCGGTACGGACCGCTGTCAAACCAGCCTAGGACGTTCGTTGGGTCGTCATCTGGGCCGCATAATTGCTGGTCCAACGGCCCCTTGGGATACAGATCCAAAAGATGTGCGCCAAAGGCTGTACGTTTCTGTGCATCCAGCCAATTGGTCAGATCGCGAAGAGAACGGGTTTCGTGATGGGCGTAGATCAGCAATTCGTCAGCATCGACCATCAGCGTCCAGTGCCCATGGCCATAACGCATCTGTAACCAAGTCAGCCAATCCAACCCAAACCGCGCCACGCGATAGCTGCTGCGCGTTTGCCATAACGAGACATCAGGCTGGTCCAACAGAAACGCGACCGTGCCATCATCGCTGCCATTGTCCACCATCAGAAAGTGGTCTACGCCAAGACGTCGGTAATGCCGGAAAAACCACGGCAACCGCCCGATTTCATTACGAACAACAGTAAATGTCAGGATGCCGCCGGGCCGTATCATTGCGGTCTTGTTTGACAGTTCGGTCAGGTCGCGCCTGCTTTGATAGGACCGCCATAACAACCGCCTACGCTTCCACCGCAGGCAATAGGCCTGTACCCATCCGTGCGGTTGTTCATTGGCACCCGTTGGGGCGGTCATTCACGCCTCACTTTTCATAGCGACCATTCTGATGCCAGCGCCACGCGTCCGCAATCATTGTCTCTAACACTGACCTTTTTGCTCTCCACCCCAACTCTTCCCTAGCCCGGGCCGAGCCGGAAACCAGCTTGGTACAATCCCCCGGGCGGCGCGGACCAACGGTATAGGGAACCGGTCGGTTGGTGACGGATTTGGAATGTTCGATCACCTCCATCACGGAAAACCCTGACCCGGTTCCAAGGTTGAAAACCCGGCTGCCCTTGCCCTGTTCCAGCCAACCCAGCCCCAGAACATGCGCGTCGACCAGATCGCAGACATGCACATAGTCGCGGATGCAGGTGCCATCCGGGGTATCATAGTCCATTCCAAACACGGTCAGGGTGTCATGCTTGCCGTCGATGGCATCCAGCATCAGCGGCACAAGATGGGTTTCAGGTCTGTGAAACTCTCCAATTTCACCATCCGGGTCTGCACCCGCCACGTTGAAATAGCGAAACACCACATGGTTTAACCCATGCGCGACCTCAAAGTTGCGGAGAATATCTTCGATCGCGCGCTTGGACGCGCCATAGGCATTCAGCGGCAGTTGCGGCGTGTCCTCGTCCAGAACCACGTTGTCATGCTCGCCATAGGTGGCGCATGTCGACGAAAAAACAAAGTTCAGGCATCCGGCGGCAATTGCCGCTTCGATCAGGTTCAGCGATCCGGTAACGTTGTTCGACCAGTATTTGCCCGGCTCGGACATTGCCTCGCCAACTTGGCTAAGCGCGGCAAAATGCATGACTGCGGCAGGTTTGTATTGGGCAAAAACCTGATCCAAACGGGCCCGGTCCAACAGGTCACCCTGTTCGAACGGGCCAAACTTTACGGCATCCTGCCAGCCGGTGATCAGGTTGTCATAGGTCACCGGAACATATCCCGCGCGTGACAGCGCCTTGCAAGCGTGTGATCCTATATATCCTGCGCCACCGGTAACCAGAATATTTGTCATCAGCGTCCCGTCATGTATTCAGGTTTCATTTCGCAGCAATCTTGCGAACTTCTCAGTCCAGCCCCATCGCCGCCATCATCTCTTCGATTTTTGGCACGTCTTGCGGGTTGTTCAACTCCCAGAACTGGCGGCCACGGGCCTCGACCTCGACACACAAAACCTTGTGCCCGTTTTCCATAAACCGCAGCTGCTCCAGCCCTTCAAGCGATTCCAGCGGGCCGGTTGGCCATGTGGGATAGGCGCCCAGCGCGTCCGGTTTGTATGCGTAAACGCCGACATGATGAAACACGGGCGTCGGCTCATCGCCCGAATACCCGTTTGAGGTAAAAGGTATGACTTCCTTAGAGAAATACATCGCGCTGTGATCCGCCGCAAAAACGGCCGTGGTGCCGCCCACGCGGTCATTCCTTCGGTCGTGCAGCAGACTGTTCAGCGCATCACCGTCACACCGTAAAACTGGTGTCGCCACACCCGCCTGCGGTGCGTTGCGTAATCCCGAAATCAGGTCTTCGACAAACCAATGCGGGGTCAGGGGGGCGTCGCCTTGCAGGTTCACCACAATCTCGTAGCCACCACCCAGAACCGCGTGTGCTTCGGCACAACGCTCTGTTCCGTTGCCGCAGCTTTCCGATGTCATCACCACTTCGGCCCCGAATCCTTCGGCAGCTTCGCGGATGCGATCATCATCTGTAGCAACAACAACATGGTCCACGCCCGAGACGGATTTCGCCGCGCGCCATGATCTTTCGATCAGGGTCATTTCCATCCCGCTTGCCCCGGTCAGCGGAACAAGCGGCTTGCCGGGATACCGGGATGATGCATAGCGGGCGGGAATGGCGATCAGAACGGACATCAGGCCTCCTTCAGCTCAACACCCGGAGCGTATGCGATGAAGAACGGATTGGCATAGCCTTCTTTGCCGTAAACCAGCGGTGAATGATCGTCAAAGCGTACGACCGCACCCCCGGCACCGGCCAATACCGCGTGTCCGGCGGCGGTGTCCCATTCCATTGTGCGCCCGACGCGGGGATACAAATCTGCCTCTCCGGTCGCGATCAGACAAAACTTCAGCGACGAGCCCGCGCTTTTGCTGTCCTGCACCTGGTATTTGTTGATGTAATCATCCGTGGCCTGGTCACGGTGGGATTTTGTTGCCACCACCAAAAGGGCTGAATTGTCAGGATTAGAGACTGATATAGGTGTATTTGCACCCGTTACATTCTTTTTCAACGCGCCGGTTTCTTCGACCGATTGTCCATCGGGCAATGTATAGAACATGCGATCCTTTGCCGGGGCATAGACGACGCCACGGGTCGGAACACCGTTTTCTACAAGCGCAATATTGACCGTAAAATCGCCGCGCCGGTTGATGAATTCCTTGGTGCCGTCTAGTGGGTCAACAATCAGAAACGTATCTCCGGTCTGTGTATGCGAGGCAGCCTGTTCCTCTGTCACCAGCATCACATCCGGAAACGCGTCCTGCAGCCCTGCCGAAATCAACGCGTCCGCCGCCTCGTCCGCCTCGGTCACGGGGCTGGCATCGGATTTGACCTTTATGTCAAAATCGTCGGCGTCATAGATCTCCATGATTTTGTCGCCCGCTTCCAGGGCCAGACGCCTGATGACGGGGATAAGGTCGTGGTAATTCACAAAATTGCTCCGATCCTGTGACTTGTTGATCCGAAATCTCGACGGACTTATGCTTGGTTGGATACGGAACGGCAAGGAATTCGTGCCAATCTTCAGGCAGGCAAGCAGGAAAGGGCGACCGGTGTTCTACTTTAAAAGAAACAGCACCTTATTGGGCGGTGTTTTCACAACATCGGAACTGGTCTTTCACGCTGTCGTTCGAAACATACGCTCGCAACACGTGAATGCGGTCATCGCAATTGCTGTCAATATTTTGCAAGTTGTGCTGCTGGCCACCGTGTTTTATTTCATCTTGTCGTTTCTGGGTTCCCGTGTCGCCAAAATTCGTGGTGAGTTTGCGCTGTACCTGCTTTCAGGCGTATTTTTGTTCATCACACATATCAAAGCGGTTGCCGCCGTCTCTGGGGTGGGAACCGGCAACAACCCGATGACGCTGCATTCACCGATGAATATGATGGTGACGCTGTTGGCGGCAGCATTTGGGGAACTCTACACGCAACTTGCTTCGTTGCTGGTTATACTTTTCATCTATAGCGTAACGATCGCCCCACTGGACATGCAGAATCCCGGGGGCGCATTTGGGATGTTTGTGCTCGCGTGGTTCACGGGCTGTTCGGTGGGATTGGTGTTTTTGTCCATTCTGGCATGGTTCCCTACTGTTGGGACGATGCTGAAAAACGTTTATCGACGGATTAACATGATATTCTCTGGCAAGATGTTTGTTGCCAACGCACTGGGCTCGTTCATGTTGGGCATGTTTATTTGGAACCCGCTGTTTCACATCATCGACCAGTGTCGGGGATTTATTTTCAAAAACTATTTTCCGCGCGTTACCAGTTGGGAATACGCGCTTTGGGTTGGTATTGTGCTGACGATGATTGGCCTGCTGGCCGAATTCTATACCCGTCAGCAATTCTCGCAAAGCTGGAACGCACGCCGCTAGGTGGCGACGCGCAGTGTCAGGTTGATGCGCCCGCCCTTTGGCAACAGGCGGGATGACCCGAACCGGATACGATCAACGCCGTGATAGGCCAGCCGCGCCGGACCACCCATGATCACCACATCGCCAGAGTTCAACCAGATTGATTCCGTCTTGCCGCCCCTGCTGGTGTTTCCGATGCGGAACAGCGCGTCGTCACCCAGCGAAACAGACAATACCGGCCAGGAAAAATCCGCCTCGTCCTTGTCCTGATGCAGGCCCATGCGTGTGTCCTCGCCGTAGTAATTGATCAGACAACAATCGGGGTCGCGATCCGCGCTGACCAGATCGCGCCACATCGACAGGATCGGTTGCGGAATTCCCGGCCATGGCATCCCCTTGGGGTGTGTGCCCTGATACCGGTATCCACTCTTGTCGGTAACCCAGCCCAGCGCCCCGGCCGAGGTCATCCGCACGGACATCTGCTTGCCTGACGGTGTTGTTGGCCGGAACAGGGGCGCGGATTTCAGAATCGGTCGAAGCACCTCGATCAGATGCGCTTGCGCGGCTGCGTCCAGATATCCTTTTCTGATATCGAATCCGCGCAAAAGCAGTTGCGTCATCGCAGAATCCCCATCCCTTATCGAATCCCTGCCAAAAAAGGCGCCAGATTCCGGAAATACGGCAATTCACACCGCTTGCAGGCCTCTGGTCCCGCCCTTATATACGCCGGGACGCGCGATGGTGTAGTGCCGTCGCGTACCACTGATCGGGACCGAGACGCCATAACGGGTCCGGGCCTCGCAACATCGCCTTAAAGAGAAAGGGATTGAAAGTATGGGAAAAGTAATCGGCATTGACCTTGGGACCACAAACTCTTGCGTTGCCATCATGGACGGCTCGCAGCCGAAGGTCATCGAAAACGCTGAAGGGGCGCGGACCACGCCCTCGATCGTCGCATTCACCGAAGACGAGCGTCTGGTCGGTCAGCCTGCAAAACGTCAGGCCGTCACCAACCCCGACAACACGATTTTCGGCGTCAAGCGCCTGATCGGTCGTCGTGTCGATGACGCCGAAGTTGAAAAAGACAAGAAAATGGTCCCGTACGCCATCGTGAATGGCGGCAACGGCGACGCGTGGGTCGAAGCCCGCGGTGAAAAGTACTCCCCAAGTCAGATCTCGGCCTTCACTCTGGGTAAGATGAAGGAAACCGCAGAATCTTATCTGGGTGAGGAAGTCACACAGGCCGTTATCACGGTACCCGCCTATTTTAACGACGCACAACGTCAGGCCACAAAGGACGCAGGCAAGATTGCCGGTCTCGAAGTGCTGCGGATCATCAACGAACCAACCGCTGCCGCGCTGGCCTATGGTCTGGACAAGCAGGAAACGCAGACCATCGCCGTTTATGACCTTGGCGGCGGTACCTTTGACGTAACCATTCTGGAAATTGATGATGGCCTGTTCGAGGTCAAATCTACCAATGGCGACACGTTCCTTGGCGGTGAAGATTTTGACATGCGCATCGTCAACTACCTTGCGGATGAGTTCAAAAAGGAAAACGGCGTCGATCTGAGCAAGGACAAAATGGCCCTGCAGCGTCTGAAGGAAGCTGCTGAAAAAGCCAAGATTGAACTGTCCTCGACCTCGCAGACCGAAATCAACCAGCCATTCATTTCGATGGGTGCAAACGGTCAGCCGCTGCACATGGTTATGAAACTGACCCGTGCCAAGCTGGAATCGCTGGTTGGTGACCTGATCAAGAAATCGATGAAACCTTGTCAGGCGGCGCTCAAAGACGCGGGCCTGTCGGCAAATGAAATCGACGAGGTTGTTCTGGTCGGTGGTATGACCCGTATGCCCAAGGTGATCGAAGAAGTGACCAAATTCTTCGGAAAAGAGCCGCACAAGGGCGTGAACCCGGACGAAGTCGTTGCCATGGGCGCTGCCATTCAGGCCGGTGTTCTGCAAGGTGACGTCAAAGACGTGGTTCTGCTGGACGTAACGCCGCTGTCGCTGGGCATCGAAACGCTGGGTGGCGTGTTCACCCGTCTGATCGACCGCAACACCACGATCCCGACGAAAAAATCTCAGGTTTTCTCGACCGCCGAAGACAACCAGAATGCTGTGACCATCCGGGTTTTCCAGGGTGAACGCGAAATGGCGTCGGACAACAAGATCCTGGGTCAGTTCAACCTCGAAGAAATTCCGCCGGCACCGCGCGGCATGCCTCAGATCGAGGTGACCTTCGACATCGACGCCAACGGTATCGTTTCCGTGTCAGCCAAGGACAAAGGCACCGGCAAGGAACAGAAGATCACTATCCAGGCATCGGGCGGTCTAAGCGATGCGGATATCGAACAGATGGTCAAGGACGCCGAAGACAACGCCGAGGCGGACAAGGAACGCCGCGAGTTGATCGAGGCCAAGAACCAGGCCGAAAGCCTTATCCATTCGACAGAAAAGTCGATGGAAGAGCATGCGGACAAGGTTGATCCGACGACCATCGAGGCCATCGAGCTTGCGATTGCCGCGCTGAAGGACGAGCTTGAAACCGACAACGCAGACAAGATCAAGTCAGGCATCCAGAACGTGACCGAAGCGGCCATGAAGCTGGGCGAGGCGATCTACAAGTCGCAGTCCGAAGAAGCGGACGACGAGCCGACAGCTGCGGATGAAGGTCCCGTTGACGAAGACATCGTCGACGCCGAGTTCGAAGATCTGGACGACGACAAGCGTAACTAACGGGTAACCGGGCCATTTCGGGCCGGTCCGGTTAACGGGCCGGCCCGATTACGTTGAGGCACGAGGAATAACTGATGTCAAAACGCGACTACTACGAAGTGCTCGGCGTGTCCAAGGGCGCTTCAGCGGATGAGATCAAGAAAGCCTTTCGAACAAAGGCAAAAGAACTGCATCCCGATCGGAACAAGGACAACCCGGACGCCGAATCGCAGTTCAAGGAAGCAAACGAAGCTTATGACGTTCTAAAGGACGGGGAAAGAAAAGCGGCCTATGACCGCTTTGGCCACGCCGCGTTCGAAAACGGCATGGGCGGCGGTGGGCGGCCCGGCGGTGGATTCGGCTCGGGCGATTTCTCCAGCGCGTTTTCGGATGTGTTCGACGACCTGTTCGGCGATTTCATGGGGGGTCGTCAGGGCGGGGGCCGTCGCGCAGCACGCGGTTCTGATCTGCGTTATAATCTAGGGGTTTCGCTGGAAGAGGCATTTTCCGGTATTCAAAAGACGATCAATGTACCTACTGCCGTGGCGTGTTCATCCTGTGACGGGACCGGTGCAGAAAGCGGTGTTGAACCCACAACCTGCCCGACCTGTTCCGGCATGGGCAAGGTACGCGCGCAACAGGGCTTTTTCACCGTTGAACGCACCTGTCCGACCTGTTCGGGCCTGGGTCAGATCATCAAGAACCCCTGCACATCCTGTCAGGGTGCAGGCCGAGTTGAAAAAGAACGCGCCCTGTCTGTCAACATCCCGGCAGGCGTAGAAACCGGTACGCGCATTCGGCTGGCTGGCGAAGGCGAGGCCGGAATGCGCGGCGGACCCACGGGTGATCTGTACATCTTTGTCGAAGTATCGCCGCACAAGCTGTTCGAGCGTGACAGTGTGAACCTGTACTGTCGCGTGCCGGTCAGCATGGCCAAGGCCGCGCTGGGCGGTTCGATCGAAGTTCCGACCATAGATGGCGGTCGCAGCAGGGTGCAAATTCAGCCCGGCAGTCAAACTGGCCGCCAGATGCGACTGCGCGGCAAGGGAATGCCTGCCCTGCGCGGCGGTGGTGTCGGTGACATGTTCATTGAACTGGCCGCAGAAACACCGGTGAATCTGACCAGCCGTCAAAAAGAACTGCTGCGTGAATTTGACGAGCTGGACGAAAACAACAATCCCGAATCCAAAAGCTTCTTTTCATCCGTCAAATCCTTTTGGGACCGGATGAACAGTTCGACCTAGCAGGGATCACCGTTATCTTAGTAAGGGCCGGTTCATTTGGACCGGCCTTTTCTTTTGGACACTGGTATGAGTCCAGATTGACACCATTCAAGCCGCATTTGGTCCTTGATTCTGTCCCCAACCCCTGAGATTGTCCGCCCTAACCGTTGGGGTGCCCTGTTTGGGGCTGAGAGGCGCGGATGCGTTAACCCATCGAACCTGATCCGGGCAATACCGGCGTAGGGAACGGTCTTTAGTTTTCAGACGTTTTCCCCCGCCCGTTGCCCACAGAAGTTGGAGCAACGACATGACGCCTATCGCGTTGACAATCGCAGGATCAGACAGCGGCGGTGGTGCCGGGATTCAGGCCGATCTCAAGGCGATGTCCGCGCTGGGCGTGTATGGTGCCAGCGTCATCACCGCAGTAACCGCGCAGAACACACAAGCCGTCACCGCCGTACACGGTATTCCGCTGGATGTGATTGCGGCACAGATTGACGCCGTCCTTACCGATCTTGACGTTGACGCCATCAAGATCGGGATGCTTGCCACATCGGAAATTATTCAGACCGTGGCTGACGGCATCGCCGGTTTTGACGGTCCCGTGGTGCTGGATCCGGTAATGATTGCGAAATCCGGCGATACTCTGCTGGTGCCTGAGGCGGTTCAAACCCTGCGCGATGTCTTGATTCCGCGCGCCACGATCCTGACGCCGAACCTGCCCGAAGCGGCCTGTTTGCTGGACCTTAATATGGCTGACGCGCCCAAGGAAATGGTCGATCAGGGCCAAGCCCTGTGTTCGCTGGGTGCCGGTTGCGTGTTGATGAAGGGTGGTCACGCCAGGGACAAGGTTTGCCACGACCTGTTGATCGATTCCACTGGCGTTGTCGCGGAATTCCGGGCCCCACGGAACGGAACCCGGAACACGCACGGCACGGGCTGCACCCTGTCATCGTCTATCGCGGCTGGATTGGCAAAGGGCCAGTCACTGTCGGGCGCAACCGCGCAAGCGCATGATTATCTGCAAGGCGCGATATCAAGCGCAGATGCGCTAGAGATCGGGCGCGGCCACGGCCCGGTTCATCATTTCCACAAGGTCTGGGCTGCATGACGCTGCATTCCGTCATAGGGGCTGGTGTTGCCGGTCTGGCCGTGGCCAGCGAACTGGTTGCGCGCGGGGCGCGGGTGCAGGTGTTTGATCCGGGCGGCCCGCCCGGCCCGCATGGCTGTTCGTGGTGGGCCGGTGGGATGCTTGCCCCGTGGTGTGAATATGAAAACGCCGAGGAACCCGTGCTGCGACTGGGGCAGCAGGCCATCGGCTGGTGGGCCGACAGAACGAAGGTTCACCGCAATGGAACGCTGGTGGTGGCAAACACCCGCGATCTGCCGGATCTGCGCCGGTTCGCACGGCGAACCAACGGGTTTGACGAAGCGGAAAGCGCAGTAATCACTAATTTAGAGCCTGATTTGCACAATTTCGACAGAGGGCTCTATTTCAATGCAGAAGCCCATGTTGATCCGCGTCAGGCGCTTTGCGATCTCTATCGGCGGTTACAGGAAACAGGCGTAGAGTTTCACCGTAAACCCGCCCCAACCGGGTTGAAAAACGCAATCGACTGCCGTGGTCTGCATGCGCGCGATATCCTGCATGACCTGCGCGGCGTGAAGGGTGAAATGCTGGTCATTCGCTGCCCCGAGATTACGCTGAAACGCCCCGTGCGGCTGCTGCATCCGCGTATGCCGCTTTACATCGTTCCGCGTGGCGATGGCATCTATATGCTGGGCGCAACAATGATCGAATCCGAGGACAGCAGCCGGATCACCGCCCGGTCTATGCTGGAACTCCTCAGCGCGGCATATGCGCTGAACCCCGCCTTTGGCGAGGCCGAGGTTCTGGAAATCGGGGTCGATCTGCGCCCGGCCTTTCCCGACAACCTGCCGCGTATCAGGCGCCTGGGACGGACAATCTATGCCAATGGCCTTTACCGCCACGGCTATCTGCTGGCCCCTGCGCTGGCACAGGGTGTCGCTGATCTGGCGCTGGAAAACAAACATTCGGAGATGGTCGATGAAGATCGTGCTTAACGGCCAACCGCGCGAGGTACGTGCTGAAACCCTGTCCGACCTGCTGGCCGAATGTGGACTATCGGGCCGTGTCGCAACGGCTGTGAACGAAGAATTCGTGCCGTCCAGCCTGCGTAATGGACACAAACTCAACAACGGTGACCGGATCGAGGTCGTCGCGCCAATGCAGGGGGGTTGAGGATGAAGTTGTTTTACGGGATCAATTTGCCCAACCCGTTGATGTTGGGAACCGCGCAATATCCCAGCCCCGCCATACTGGAACAGGCGTTTCGGGCAAGCGGTGCGGGCGTCGCCACCGTATCCGTACGGCGCGAGGGGGCGGGTGGCGCAGGGCAGACATTCTGGACGATGATCCGCGATCTGGGTGTTCGGGTACTGCCAAACACCGCCGGGTGTCACACGGTAAAAGAGGCGGTGACCACCGCGCACATGGCACGAGAGGTGTTTGACACGCCGTGGATCAAGCTGGAGC
>JBPCWT010000369.1:0-3270 GCA_051009255.1 Ruegeria sp.
CTGATCGTGCGCGAATGTCACCGCACCCAGCATTTCGGCCTCGGTCAGTTCGTACGCCTCGGATTCCACCATCATCACGGCGTTCTTTGTCCCGGCAACAATCAGGTCCAGACGCTGTTCAGGGTTCAGGCGCAGGTCCTGCATGTCGTCCACGGTCGGGTTCAGAACGTATTCGCCATCCACGAAACCAACACGGGCACCGGCAATCGGGCCCATGAACGGTGCGCCGGAAATGGTCAGTGCAGCTGATGCTGCGATCATCGCAACGATGTCGGGGTCATTGACCAGATCGTGGCTCAGCACTGTGCACATGACCAGAACTTCGTTCTTGAAGCCGTCAACGAACAGCGGGCGGATCGGACGGTCGATCAGACGCGCAGTCAGCGTTTCCTTTTCGGTCGGACGCGCCTCGCGCTTGAAAAAGCCGCCCGGAACCTTACCGGCGGCATAGTATTTTTCCTGGTAATGCACGGTCAGCGGGAAAAAATCCTGACCGGGCTTTTGTGCCCTGGCAAAGGTCACGTTCGCCATGACCGAGGTTTCGCCAAGCGTGGCAATAACGGTGCCGTCGGCCTGACGTGCAACCTTGCCGGTTTCCAGTGTCAGCGTTTCTTCGCCCCACTGTATAGATTTCTTTGTTACATCAAACATGTACGTATCCTAGAAGGGAGCACTCCCGCCCCTGCGGGTCTCCCGTTTGCATGGCGGCCCCATTGCCGCCGACCCCAATTTATCTTCCGTTCGAGTGCCGGGGTCACGGCACAACGTCTCAGATAACGCCGCCCATACAGCAGTTTCTAATAGAAAGAAAGGGGATCAGGGCGATGTAATTTGCCGATCTACCCCTTCTGATCGGAGCGTGAAACGTTACCGCATTTCGACACCTCGGCGATCAACTGTCCGGCGCATTCATCCGACGGAAATCTGACGGGCTGTGTCCGGTCGCCTGTCGGAACGCGCGGGAAAAGTTCGACGGGTCCGCATATCCCAGCGCCGCCGCTATTTCGCTGACAGGTCTGGACGTGTCCCGCAGCTGTTTGCGTGCGTGTTTCACCACCGAACGGCGGATTTCCTGCGAAACATCCGTGTTCTGCGCCGCCAGTACTCGTTTCAGCTTCCACGGGCTCATCTGAACAAGGGCGGCGGCGGATTTGGCATCCAATCCATCATTGGCAATGTTCTGGTCCAGAACCTTGCGGAAATAAGGCAGGAAATCCGGGTCCAGACCTGATTGAGCCTGTTCGGATTGCCGTGTTACCGCCTGCGATGGCACAAGCCACGAGGCCGGAAAGCGAATGGAAACCTCCATGCGGTCGCCCTTCAGAATCTGGAACCTCTTGAACCTTGGCCCCAGAACGGACGGTTCGCCGATGACCAGAACAACGTCCTTGGGTGTTGGGATTGCCTGGACCCAATGTTCCAGAATGGACAGAAACAGCACAGCGCCAAACGCGTCGTTCTGCGGGGAAAACACTTCGGGCCTGAAATTCCGGAGATGTCCAAACCTTGCCCAATTTCCCCGGATTTCCAGAAAGGCCGAGACCGAGCTTGCAACCCTGTTGGTCCCCTCGACATAGATGGCAAGAAACTCGCTCAGCGACTGCGCCCGATGCAACGCATCGCGCAACATTGGCCATCCGGCCAGATCGACTGATGTTCCAACATCCGCGCCGAAATACCTGTTTCCGGATGCCTCGGCGCAGCGTTCCAGAAACCTGTGCGCGGTAGAGGCATGGATGACCCCGTCATCCGACTCCACGTCCCGCAGGGTCAGCCCGATCGAATCCAGCAACGGGGCAGGGTCAACCTGGCTGTTCACCAGATGATTTACGAACGGGCGAAACAAACTGACCCGCACCAATGGGACTTCTTTGCGCATCCAGATGCCTCTTTCGGCGTCAGTCATCAGGGCACAAAAACTTACGCCAGCCGCCCCGAAATGACCAGAACTTTGTTTTCAAAAGGCTAGTATGAATTCAACATCTATTTTCTTTGCATATTTAGATCAGGAGGACCCCCAATGTTCAGGAAAGCGTTAAGTGTTTCTGCCCTGTGCCTGTTTACGGCCTTTGGCCCCGCTGGCCCCGCTGCGTGGGCACAAGAAGGCGAGGCGCCACAAACACTCTTTACCAACGTCCATGTGTTTGACGGCGTGAACGAGGCGCGGATCGAAAACGCGAATGTTCTGGTCGAGGGAAACCTGATTAAAGCCATCTCTACGGACGCGATTGACGCTGACAATGCGACCGTGATCGACGGTGGTGGACGCACGCTGATGCCGGGTATGATCGATGGCCATGCGCATGTTATGATTAACAATGACTATGGCGTGATCGAACGGGACAGCGACATAACCGATCTGTCCTATAATGCGGTTCAGGTCATGGAACGGTTTCTAATGGACGGATTCACCGCCGTACGTGACATGGGCGGCCCTGCTTTTGGCCTTGCAAGAGCAGTCGACAGTGGTCTTGTAACCGGGCCCCGCCTCTATCCGTCCGGCGCGTTCATTTCCCAGACATCCGGGCATGGTGACTTTCGTGATCGGGCCGATGCAGGTTTCAGCCACAACGATGCGGCTGATCTGTCCAATTTCGAGCGCATGGGGATAGGAACCGTGGCCGACGGTGTGCCCGAGGCGCTGAAGGCAACACGGCTTAATCTTCGCAACGGCGCCACTCAGATCAAGATTATGGCTGGCGGCGGCGGTTCTTCCCGCTTTGATCCAATCGACACAACGCAATACTCTGTCGAAGAAACCTGCGCGATTGTCGAAGCAACAAAAGATTGGGGAACGTATGTCGGGGCACATGTTTTTACTGACCGGGCTGTCAATCGCCTGCTCGATTGCGGTGTAAGAACGTTCGAACACTCGTTCTTTATCTCTGAAGAAACAATGCAGCGAATAGCAGCAGAAGGCGGCTATGTTGTTCCGCAAATGTGGGGTATCTCGCCCGATCTTGCCAAGAACCCGCTTATGCCACCTGCCAAAATCCCTCTGGTTCAGGAGCTTGGAAAACAATATGCCGACTTTGGGCGAAATCTGGTCAAGAATGGCGTTAAGGTTGTTTTTGCCTCGGATTATGTTGGCGTCAACGCGGATGCAGAACGCGCCCGCCGCTATGAAATCTGGTGGCGGACCGAGACATTCGGCTCAAACTTCGAAGTGCTCAAGCAATTGACTTCGGTCGCGGGCGAGATGTTGGAAATGTCCGGAGATCGTAACCCATATCGCGACGGAAAGCAGGGCGTGATCGAGGCGGGCGCATA
>JBPCWT010000370.1:0-2559 GCA_051009255.1 Ruegeria sp.
TGTCGGTCAGGGCGTGTTGGGTGGACCAACGAACGCATTTGAACATGCCTGTTGGCAATTGCCTGTACCTTTGCGCCCCGACCAGCCAATAACCACCGTCAAACGCCGGACCAAACACCAGTTCCACCCGGCCAAGTGTCGCAAATGCACATGCAATATGCCTCCGGCTAATCCCCGGAATATCCGCCCCGATCAGACAAACCGGGCCTTTGGGGGCTGACCGCAACATACGAAACATTCGGTCGCCCAGATCACCACGGCCTTGCGCAACGCGCGGCAAATCACCCGGCCAGACCCGGCTGTTCAAACCCTCGCGGTCTGGGGAAACGGCCAGAACGATCTGCCAGCGCGGGTCGCGCAGCCGGTGAATCAGGGTTTTTGTCTGGTGTCGAAACCACCAAGCTGCATCAACCATCCCAATGTCCCGGCCAAGCCGGGTTTTGACACGGCCCGGTCGCGGTTCCTTGACCATGATGACCAGAGCGCGCCGCATATTTCAGGCAAAATAATCGGCAAGAATGCGGCTGTAGATTGCCTTTAACTGATGAATTTGCGCGACCTCCACGCATTCGTCGACCTGATGCATCGTGCGCCCGACAAGGCCGAACTCTACAACAGGGCAGTGATCCTTGACAAACCGCGCATCCGAGGTGCCGCCGGTTGTCGAAAGCTCGGGCGTTACACCAGTTTCTTCCGCAACTGCATGCGCAACCAATTCTGACAACGATCCGGGAGGCGTCAGGAAACTCTCGCCGGAAATTTTGATGCGGACATCAACCTTCACCCCGAACTCTTCGGTAACTTTGTCTGCTTCGGTTTGCAGCCAGTCGCTGAGGCTTGCGCCGGAATGCAGGTCATTAAAGC
Organism: Ruegeria sp.; assembly: GCA_051009255.1. GTDB lineage: Bacteria > Pseudomonadota > Alphaproteobacteria > Rhodobacterales > Rhodobacteraceae > Ruegeria. The sequence goes on from JBPCWT010000370.1 coordinate 865, forward strand.
GGATGTTCACCGCACCGCTGCATTGCGCCGGAATTACGTTGGTCGCCTTGTTCCCGGTATCGATGTTGACCACTGCCAGGGTCGATGCATCAAAGTGCTCTGTTCCCTGATCCAGTTCATGGCTGGCCAGCCGATCCATCAGCCGCGCCATTGCCGACAGCGGATTCTTGGCACGGTGGGGATAGGCAGAATGCCCCTGTACCCCCGTCACTGTGAACCACGCAGACATTGAACCGCGCCGCCCAATCTTGATCGTCTCGCCCATATGATTTGGGCAGGTCGGTTCGCCCACAAGACAGACAGACATCCGTTCCCCCGATTGGTCCATGTAATCCAGCAAAGCCGTGGTTCCGTCCAGCGCGTCACCTTCTTCGTCACCGGTGATCGCCAGAATTACGGCTCCGTCCGGGGGCGTGTCCCGCACGAAATCCGCGGCGGCCGCGGCAAAGGCAGCAACGCCGGATTTCATGTCGGTCGCACCACGGCCATACAGAATGCCATCGCTTATTTCACCGCCAAACGGCTGCACAGTCCACGCTGCTTCGTCGCCGACGGGAACCACATCTGTGTGACCGTTGAACCCGAAACTACGGGCATGACCTTTGTCGCCCCACCGGGCGAAAAGGTTGCTGACGCTGCCACGATCTATGCGGGTACAGTCAAATCCGGCCTCAGACAGAAACTTTTCCAACAGTACCAGCGCGCCACCCTCTTCGGGTGTGACCGATGGGCAACGGATAAGATCGGCCGTCAACTGGGCAGGGTCGGACATAGTAGGGTTCGCTTTCATTTCACAAGTCACGTTCGCGCACAGATTCAACGAATTGGTCCGAATGCCAACCCCGATCACGGCAAATCCGCTAAGAAAACATTCCGCCCCAATGGCAAGGAACGAGTTGCGATTGCTGCAACTGACCCCGCGACGATCTTGCCGGTCCTGCAAAATTCGGGTTAATGGACTGTAAAACAGGTCAAAATACCGATGCGCGCATTCATCGCTGTTCTCTGCCTGACAGTTGTTGGCTTTACACAACAAGGTCTGGCCCAAAACCTGACGGTCTCCACCGTGACCCGTCCGCCGTTTTCCTATGTCGAGGATGGCGTCGACACTGGATTTTCGATCGACCTGCTAAACGCGCTCGCCAATTCATTGGGGTGGGAATACTCGATCAACCGGACAGAAGCGTTCGCGGACATGCTGAATTCAGCCCGGGACGGGTCCAGTGATCTGGCGATTGCGAACATTTCCATCACGGCAGCTCGTGAAACGCAGATGGATTTCAGCCAGCCCATATTCGAGGCTGGGCTACAGATCATGGTGCCTTCGGAAGCGACCCGCAGGCCATCACTGCTGGCTGCCCTGCTGTCGCGTGAACTGTTCATTGCGATCGGGCTGGCGTTTGGCATCCTGCTGGGCGGCGGCATGTTGATGTGGTTGTTCGAACACCGGTCGCAGCCATATTTTGACCGCAAGCTGAACGAGGCGTGGTTTCCTTCTTTCTGGTGGGCGCTTAACCTTGTGGTCAATGGCGGGTTCGAGGAGCGGATGCCGCGTACCCCGTTTGGGCGCTTGCTGGGCGTGATACTTGTCGTGTCGTCCCTGTTCATCGTTTCGGTGTTTACAGCCCGAATTGCCTCTGTAATGACCGTGGATGCAATCAGCGGAAACGTGAACTCGGTCAACGACCTGTATGG
>JBPCWT010000371.1:0-5253 GCA_051009255.1 Ruegeria sp.
TTCATTATCACCGAAACAGGTTGGGAAGCCGTTACAGAATACCCAAAGTCATTGAATGACGTAATTCTTTGAAGCTAACTGTCAGTGCGTCTGGATCGAAACCCGTCTGGCCGAAAGGCGGTATCGATACTGCAACTGCGCATGATTTAGGCGTGATCGGCGCTGTTCGCCTTGACGCAGTATCAACCGCCCTTTTCAGTTTCGGAGATAGGCGAAACCATACCAGTACATTCAGTTGCCTGCAGAATTCGACTTACTTTTCCTCTGGCCCTAAAAGCGCATCGATGAACCTGGAAAAGTTCTCCCTGAGACAGGGTCCTGAGTTTTGAGTAAATGTTACGCCGGTGGATGCGGACAGTACCCGGAGAAATTCCCAGTATCCGGCCCACCGCGTCTGCGGAGTGCCCCTTGAGCGTGAACTCGACGACTTCTTTCTCGCGCGAGATCACACCTCCTATTTCGCGCCGATGCTGGTCGTGGTCCTGAGCGGCACGAAGTTAGGTCGCGTCGATCAACGCTATTTTCTTTTCACCATGCTCAACAGCCACGCCTGCCATTATCCGTACGACAACACTGAGTTCCGTGAGTGGTGTGTCTTTTACGGCTGTTCAACATTTGCATATCAATGCAGCGGCACCCGTAAATAAGTGATTTCCGGCCCATCAGTTCGGCAGTTCGCCTGAAGCGATTGTCGGATTATTCTTCCTCGGCCTTCTGAAAAACCAAGATGGTGATGAACAATCCGGCGATGACGAGCGAGTGACCAACCGCCGTAATACCGAACACGAAATAGCTGCCAACCATCAATGAAAAAATCGCGCTCCACATCCATGCCAGCATTTGCATCAGCATATGAGCGGTTGGTAATGCGTAGTTTCTAAGGGGGTTCTTGGTCTCGTCCATTACCGATTCCCAAGAGGATTTAATGTCGATATTTCTGGTCATGACGTTTCTCCCATATTTAAGGGATACGGGCCGAGTATGCGTTTGGATCTAATAATCCTGCGGTTTCGACAGTGCGGTTAGAACCGTCAACGCCGACAGCATCGCCGGTCAGTCGCTTTTAAAAGGCCGAACCAGAGGCCCCCCGAGTGAAAATCTTGAACCGGCGTTTTCGCGCAGGACCGATTGGGTAATCGGAAATTGGCACTTCCAATGTGACAGTTTTCGATCGTCGTCTGACGCGTGTGAAATGTGAACCTCGACCAAGCATTCTATAAAACCAATTGCCGATAGATTTCATTGCCAGCAGTCACTATCGTTCCGACTTGGGAGGACGACCGGTGGAGCGAAGACTCGCAGCAATAATGGTTGCAGATATTGCTGCCTTTTCGCGCATGATCCGCGCGGACGAAGAAGGTACGCTGGCCGCACTTCGCAATCTGCGAACCGACTTTCTGGATCCCGAAATTGCAAAGCATCATGGGCGCGTCGTCAAAACGATGGGTGATGGTCTGCTGATCGAGTTTGCAAGCGTTGTTGACGCGATAAAGTGCAGCCAGGATGTGCAAATTGGGTTGAATTCACGAAACGCGGAAGAAACAGAAAGCCGTCAGTTCAACTTTCGCATTGGCATCAATCTTGGGGACGTGGTGGTCGACGGCGATGACATCCATGGCGACGGGGTCAACGTCGCCGCGCGACTGGAGGGACTGTCAGAACCGGGCGGAATTTGCATTGCGCAGTCAGTTTATGAACAAATTCAAAACCGTCTCGACATAGCGTTCGAGGATTGCGGTGAACACTGGGTCAAGAATATTGACCAGCCGATACGTATCTGGAAGTGGTCGGTGAATGCGAATTCCGTTTCACAAGCGGCGGCGGCGATGCCCAAACCGCACGCAGACCTGCCCACCCTGCCCAAAACCCCTTCGCTGGCGGTTTTGCCTTTTGACAACATGTCAAACGACCCAGAGCAGGAGTATTTTGCAGATGGAATAACAGAAGACCTGATAACGGACCTGTCCAAGCTTTCAGGATTGATGGTTATCGGGCGAAATTCGTCGTTTGTGTATAAAGGCCGATCTGTCGATCTGCGCCAGGTCGGGCGGGAACTGGGCGTTCATTTTGTTCTTGAGGGCAGCATCAGAAGGGCGGGAAACCGAGTTCGCGTCAACGCTCAGTTAATCGAGACATCGAATGGCACACATGTTTGGGCAAATCGTCGGGACGGAACAGTCGAGGACGTATTTGAACTGCAGGATGAAATTACCCGCGAAATCGTAAACTCGCTTTCGCTTCAGTTAAACGAGGGCGAAAAAGGCCGCCTGTCCAGCCAGTATACCACCAGTTCAGATGCGCATGACTGGTTTTTAAAGGGTCGCACCCGGTACCGAGAGCCCGGCCCGCAAGCCAATACGCAGGCCCAGGAGATGTTCGACAAAGCATTGGTCGCTGATCCAAAATTTGCACTGGCCCTTGCCACGCGAAGCTATCTGAAATTCCACGCGTGGTTTTTCAAATGGAGCACCGACCCCAACGGCTTGTCAGACGCCTTGAGGGATGCGGAAGAAGCGGTTCGAATGGATCAAAATCTGGCAGCCGGACATGCCTTTCTTGGCTGGATGCACATGTGGGGCGAAGGGTTTGAGCGGTCCTTGTCCGAACATGAAAAGGCGCTGACACTTGATCCGAACTATGCTGATGGACACCTCTGGCAAGCCTCGACGCTGATCTATTGCGGCAAACCCGAATTGGCAATCGAGCCGATGGACAAAGCGATGAGGTTGGAACCTCATACGCCGCCGATCTACCTGTTGAACTATGGTCACCTGCTTTTGCAGCTGGAGCGCCTGGACGAAGCGTTGAATTACCTGAACGCGGCCATTCGCAAAGCACCCGAATTTCCGATGAACTATATTTTTCTTGCCGCGACCAAGGCAGCCCAGAACGACGTGCCGGCAGCCAAGGCGGCAGGCAATCGATTGATAGAACTGATACCTTCGGCAACGGTATCGTCTTTGACCAAACAATTGCCTTATGCCCTAAAAGAACATCTGGAAAAGGTTGCGAACGGGCTTCGCGTTGCGGGCCTGCCCGACTGACTGTCATTTACCTGCAAAGGCGTCCCCGTACCTTCGGGCAACGACCATCGCGGTAGACCTGAGGCGGGACTTAATCTACCGTTCAAAACTGTCCTATTGCTGATGAAATTGGGTTTCGGGAACTGAATGATGGAACGTCGGCTTTCCGCAATAATGATCGCTGACGTGGTTGGTTTCAGCAGGTTGATGCGCTCAAACGAAGTGGGCACGCTGCAGGCATTGAAGTCCCACCAAGGTGAGCTGATAAACGAAAAAATCTCGTATCATTCCGGGAACATTGTCAAATCCACCGGTGATGGATTTGTCGCCGAGTTTTCCAGCGTCATCAGCGCGGCAAACTGTGCTGCGGAAATACAAACGGAAATGCGGCAGCGAAACGTGCAGATTCCAATGGATCGCCGTATCGAATTCCGCATCGGTCTGAGTGCCGGTGACATCATACACGACGACAACGACGTTTTCGGGGACGAGGTAAATGTTGCAGCCCGGATCGAAGCGCTGGCGCGACCCGGCGGCGTTGCGATCTCTGGCGCAACGCGAGAGCAAATTGGCAACAAAACCGATCTGGTGTTCGAGGACGCCGGTGAACATTCACTGAAAAACATAGATCAACCGATCCAGCTGTTTCACCTTGTACTTGGTGCCGATGGATCGCGGGCGGCCCAACCGGCCCAAACCCGAGAATTATCAGTGGCTGTTCTTCCGTTCACCAATATGAGCGGTGATCCTGAGCAGGAGTATTTCGCCGACGGAATAACCGAAGACCTGATAACGGACCTTTCCAAAATCCCCCATCTCTTTGTCGTGGGTCGACATTCCGTGTTTGCCTATAAGGGCACGGCGGGAAACCTTGTGCAGGTGGCCCGTGAGTTGGGGGTGAGATTTGTCCTTGAAGGCAGCGTTCGAAAGTCCGGCCAGCGGCTGCGGATAACGGCACAATTCATTGACGGGGGCACCGGCGGTCATCTTTGGGCGGAAAGATATAACCGGGAACTAACCGATATTTTCGAGCTTCAGGACGAAATCACAAAGACGATTGTCGATCAGCTGCAGCTGGAACTGGGGTCGATTGCCGGGCGCGATATTCCCAAATCACCCACTCAGAATTTGGATGCTTACAGTTACTACCTCCGGGGGCGGCAATTCTATCATATGCGCACCAAGGAAATGCTGGATCGCAGTCGGGCCATGTTTCAAAAAGCGGTCGAGCTGGACCCCGGATTTGCCCGTGCTTATGCCGGTATTGCTGATTGTGATTCATTTTCCAATTCATGGTTTGGCGAAGGGGTGTCAATTCACGATATTCTTGCGATGGCGTCAAAGGCCATCGAACTGGAACCTGATCTTGCCGAAGCTCATGCCGCCAAGGGATTTGCCCTGCTGACAGCGGGCCGCGATGAAGAAGCCGCGACAACGCTTAGGCATGCAATAAGCATCGACCCTCTTTGTCATGAGCCGCATTACTATTTCGCGCGCTACTGCGTCGTACACGGTAAGTTTGAAGAGGCAGCAACGCATTTTATCCGGGCGTTGGAAATTCGGCCTGACGACTATCGATCGCCATTGTTGCTGGATTCAGTCCTGAAGAAGACGGGTGAAGACGCGCAGCGTGATGATTATGTACAGCTTGGCCTGAAACGCGCGGAAAATACCGTTGCCGTTCATCCCGATACATCTGACCCGCTGGAGTTAGGAGCCGCAGTTCTGGCCGCGCGTGGAGACAGGGAACGCGCCAGGGAATGGCTGAACCGCGCCTTGTTGATACGGGGGGAATCCGAATCTGATACGTATAATATTGCGTGTATTTACATAGGCTTGGGCGACTTCGAGAAGGCGCTTAACATTCTGGAGGACGTTCTTGGCGCGACGGGGCCCGATGCTATTCAGTGGATCAAAACAGATCCTGATATGGACCCAATCCGCAACCACCCACGCTACGTTCGGATGATGAAAAGTCTGGGCAGCTACACGTCGAACTGACCCAAGTCAGTGCGTAATCCGAGCGGTTGTTTTAGACCGTTTGCCAAGCGTGCTGGGGCTTGATCAATTGAGGCAGGCACATGGGCCGAACGGCGGTCCAGAGCCGAATGCAGAGGAAATCGGTTTTTCCGTTTGAATCCTGTTGCCAGAAAATGCGAATTTGAGCATGACTGGCTGAACTGCACAGCGTCAAAGCCGGTGGCGCAGGTACATTTAATGTGTTCAAGAT
>JBPCWT010000372.1:0-2640 GCA_051009255.1 Ruegeria sp.
GCGCCCGTCGCCATTGTTTTTAGGTTAATCATTTGTTTCCTCCCAAGGTTATTGCCTTCTGTCTTTTACTTGCGTGCCCGGGGACGAAGGCCTCAGCCCCGGTTTATGTCTTCACTGTCTTTCGAACATCTCGTTTTTCGCGACAAAGCTCATTGGCCTGCATCCTCCAACACCAGATCGCTTGCCTTTTCACCGATCATGATAGCAGGGGCGTTTGTATTTCCACTGACGATGCGCGGCATGATAGATGCATCCGCCACCCGCAAACCTTCGATGCCGCGCACCCGCAAACGCGGGTCGACCACGGCCATCGGATCGGTTCCCATCTTGCAGGTGCCGGTAGGGTGATAAATCGTCACTGCGGAACGCCGCGCCCAATCGAGTGTCGCCTCTTCATCGTCAAAGGCCACATCCGCGCCCGGCGCGTATTCTTCGGTAACATGGGACTTCAGCGGTTCGTGTTGCGCGATCTGCCGGGCCACCTGAATGCCGCGAACTATGGTGCGGCAATCGGTTTCGGTTGCCAGGTAATTGGGGTGGATTTTCGGATGGTCATCCATTTTGGCCGAGGTCAGAGACAAATGACCTGCGCTTTCCGGCCTTAACTGCAGGACCGATGCCGTAAAGGCCGAAAAAGGGTGGGGGCCTTCGACGGCATTATCCGCGCTGAAAGGTTGAATATGAAACTGTATATCCGGGGTTTCCAGATGTTCTTCTGTCCTTAGAAATCCAACGCCAAGGCTTGCGGCCATGGTCATGGACCCGGTTTGCGTCAACACATACTGCAACCCAATCATGGCCTGTTTCAAAAGACTATCGGTCTCTACGTTGATCGTGCTGAGATCGGTTTTGAAGATCGGGCGCGCCTGAAGATGATCTTGCAGGTTTTTGCCTACGCCTTTGATCTCTGAATGAACTTCGATCCCTTGGGGGCGCAATTCGTCTGCATCACCCACGCCCGACAGCATCAAAATTTGTGGGGAACCGATGGCACCCGCACTCAGGATGATCTCGCGGCGCGCTCGAATGTCGGTCATGTTGCCATTTATCCGGACACGTATTGCATCGGCGCGATTGTCCTTGAAAATCACCTTTTCGGTCTGGGCGTCGGTGAATATCTCCAGATTCTTGCGACCCCGCGCTGGGTTCAGATAAGCCACGGCCGACGAACAGCGCCGCCCGCCCTTCATCGTCAGCTGGAAATGTCCGACACCTTCCTGTTCGGGACCGTTGTAATCCGCCGCCCGCTTGTACCCGGCGTCTACTGCGGCTTCGATCCAATGGTCCACGATGTCTCGCGAAAGGCGCGAGGTTTGAACTGACAAAGGTCCGTCGGTTCCGCGATGGTCAGAGCCGTTCGGCCCTTTCCACGTTTCTGAACGTTTGAAATAGGGCAGCACCCCATCCCATGACCACCCTGTGCAGCCGAGCTGAGCCCAGCCGTCATAATCCTGTGGCTGTCCCCGGACGTACAGCAATCCGTTGATCGAAGACGACCCGCCCAACACCCGGCCGCGCGGCCACGGGATTGAACGCCCGGCGATACCATCATCGGATTCGGTTCGGTACTGCCAGTCGGTACCGGGGTTTCCCATGGTGCGAAAATAGCCGACCGGAACATGGATCCAGGGGTTCAGATCCCGCGGTCCAGCCTCCAGCAGCGCAACCGTATATTGCCCGCTCTCTGACAAGCGGTTGGCAAGCACGCAACCGGCTGACCCGCCCCCAACTATGATAAAATCGAACTCCATTTCGCCCTATTGTTCAAAAAATGAGACTTTTTATCTCGATTTTGTCTGTTTTTGTACGCTACAGTGATTCGTGCATAAAACAATTGTCAATTTTCGCGGCTGAAGGATTCATGGCAGACAGCGAACGTATTCCCACCAATCTCAGAACGCTTTTGATCCTCGAAATAGTCAGCAAAAGCGACCACCCGCTCAACGCGACTGAGATCAATCAGGATCTTGGTTTGCCCAAGCAAACCGTGCATCGCCTTTGCAATACTCTAGAGCGCGCAGGCTTTCTAACTCAGCAAGGCAATTCAAAACGGTATCAACCGGCGCGGCGGCTCAGGGATATGTCAGCCGGATTGCTTGACGCATCGCGTCTTCATATTGCGCGACATCAAATCCTTGTTCAGGTCGCGCGAGAAGTGCAGGAAACAGTTAATTTCGTGGTCCCCGAAGAACTTGGGATGAGCTATCTTGATCGTGTTGAAACGGCGTGGCCTTTTCGAATTCAGCTGCCTATCGGCACCCATGTTCCGTTTCATTGCACGGCTAGCGGCAAATGTTTTTTGGCCTGCCTGCCACCAAGAAACCGCCGTGCATTTCTTGCTGCGTTAAAGCTGGAAAAGTTAACCGATCAAACCCACACCGACGCGGACAAGTTGCTGGTGGAATTAAAGGAAATCGCCTCTGAAGGGTATTCGCTGGATCGTGAGGAGTTTTTGAAAGGCATGGTCGCAATTGCCGTCCCTGTCACGGACTCTGCGGGCCGATTTGTTGCGGCATTGGCCATTCATGGCCCAATCCAACGGATTTCTTTTGACACTGCTTTGTCCCATCTTCCAACTTTGCAGAAGGCCGCAAAGAAGCTGCAAACAGCGATCTTTTCGACGGTCGAGGATGACGGTAC
>JBPCWT010000373.1:0-7149 GCA_051009255.1 Ruegeria sp.
CTGCAACGAATGCCCGGTTTCCGCACAAAATGTCGAATGCTGCGCGCCTCATATAGGTCGCCTCCGGGCTCAACGCGGACACTCGCGAAGGACAGCCGAACCCGCCCTTACATTCACCCCTACCCAACGCACCGCTTTACTTTTCCAACCGCCAGACAAGGTTGGCCTTAACGGTTGGCCACTCGGACTGAATGATCGAATAGACTGCGGTGTCCCGGATCGTGCCGTTTGCCATGATCATGTTTGACCTCAGGATTCCATCCAGTTTTGCCCCCAGACGTTCGATCGCCCTGCGGCTTTGCGTGTTGATGAAATGCGTTCTGAACTCGACGCAGATACAATCAAGCTGTTCAAACGCGTGCCGCAGCAGCAACAGCTTGCATTCTGTGTTCAGAGGCGTTCTCTGGACCGACTGACGGTACCAGGTCGATCCGATTTCCAGCCTGCGGTTCGCGGCGTCGATGTTCATATAGGTGGTCATTCCCACCGCCCGGCCAGAGGTGTTGTCGATAACCGCAAAAGGCAACATCGCGCCGGATTCACGCAACGCCAGCCGCCTTTCGATCTCTGCCATGACGCCCTCGGGTTTCGGGACCATAGTGTACCACAGGCGGTGCAGCTGCCCATCTGCTGCAGCCTCGGCAAGATCTTCGTGATGGCTGGCTGACAAGGGCACGACGGTAACGTGCTTACCTTCGGCTGAAAAAAGGTCTCGCCAAACGGACATCAGGGCGGCTCCTTGCAGAATTGTTCCTGGATGCGCGTACAATCTGAACGATGTCGACGCAACATGGCAGGGCGCATGTATCGCGGAATTGCCGGTTCAGGCCCGCACCCCGCATTCCGTCAGCCTGACCAGGTAACAGGCCATTTAAACGGGTCTGGCCGATATTCGGTGTATACAGCACGGGCCGAAGTTACCAAAATGAACACTATGAATGACTTTGATTTGTCGGTCCTTTTGCACCTTGCGTGTTTCAAGCATGAGGCTGTTTTCCGATAGTAAATCATGAGGTTCCCAAAAATGGTTGGGCAATACTTACGACGCCTTCGCGCTGTTTTCGGCGGTACCGGAAAAATTCCTGACCTTACGTGGTCGGCGGTCCTGCCTGTGATCTTGGTCTCATTGCTGGGGTCTTGTTCTGCGCCAAAAAACCTCGTTGGTATCGAAACCAAGGCGTCGACTGATGTCATTCAGGCCGCCAACCAACACCGCCTGTTCATAGCAACCACCAGATTGCCCTCGGCCGTTACCGGAGAGTTTTATTCTGGCCAACGCAGCCAGACGCTGAACTTTGCAAAGGTGGACGTTTCGGTTCCGCCGTCGCATGTGCCGGGCCAGATCGAACGCCCAAGGCGATTGCCGCCCGATCCGCAAAAGCATTTCACGATCAATCAACCGGTTTCGTACGGCACGGAATCACAGTTTCAATCCGAATTGACCGCGTACCTGAACACCCGGCCACCAGACAAACGCAACATCTTGCTTTTTGTTCACGGGTATAACACCAACCTGTCTTCGGCCATTTTGCAGGTTACTCAATTCGTCGAAGACACCGGGTATGACGGCGTTCCAATTCTCTTTTCCTGGGCGTCCAGCGGCCAGACGTTGAAATACGTCTATGATATCAACAGCGTTCTGACCGCACGCGATCATCTGGTCAGAATGTTTTCGACTTTGCAGCTTGCCAGCGTTCAAAGATATGATGTCGTCGCGCATTCCATGGGTACGCTTCTGGTAATGGAGGCCGCGCGCCAGATTGTCATCACAACGGGCATAAACCCAACGGGCAAAGTTCGAAATGTCGTATTGGCCGCCCCGGACATCGACCGCGATCTTTTCCTGTCACAACTCCAAAGCTTTCCAAAAGGCGGATACAACATGATCATCCTTGTCTCATCCGATGACAAGGCGCTGCTGGCAAGCCGCAGGGTGGCCGGGGGCGTTTCGCGCCTTGGTCAGATTCCGGCATCTGAACTGGACAGGCGCGGCATCATCGCCATCGACCTGAGCGAGGTCGATGACGAAAGCACTTACTCCCATGCCAAATACAAGGATTCACCCGAAGTCGTTCGCCTGCTTGGGGACGCACTCAAAGACGGTAACAGCTTCTACTACCGGCCAAAACTGACAGTGGGGCAGACAATTGGCGTTGGCGTGGACGGAACGATCAAAACCTTGACTCCCGGCGCTGATTGACCCTCACTGCTTTCAATTGATTTCCCGGCATCACCGGAGCATGAAATGCTAAATGCGGAAAGAAATTTGCTGAAAAATCTGACGGCTTGGGTTTTCGCCCTCTTACTTTGTCCGTCGGTTTTGACCGCCCAAACGGCTGGACCAGATTGCGCTGAAAATCCCGAACTTTCCGGCAGTATCTCATTCGAGGGACAGACCAGATCGCTTTTCATAGGGCTTAGGCAGGGCCAGGGGGTACTGACACTCTCGGACGGTCAGGAATTTCCGTTTTCCGCACGCGGATTGAAATTTGGGGAAACCGGCACCCGCGATGGCACCATTAACGGGGATGTCTATGGTCTGACATCGCCGGATGATTTCCAGGGCAATTATCAAGGCGTCGTCAGCGATCTTCTTCCACTTGCCGGTAAGAACGACATCGTTCTGGTCAACGCGAATTGCGTAACCATCGTGGCCCGCGTTACCGCGGTCGGTCTAAACGTATCCCTAGAGTCTGATCAGGCCGTCAAAATCAGATTTACCAAGGACTGACGATTTCGGCCGCGCGAAATTACGTCTTCCCAAGGCCGATGCTGTCGGCAGTCCCGGCACATAACGGCCCTGTTGCTGAAAAATCTACGCTTCAGCCCATTCGCGGACATGCGACGAGACCAGAGTAGTGGCGGCTTGAAACTCAAGCCCAGTTGCTTTGGTGCCATCAACAAACAAGACACTCTGCAAACTGGCACTGGTATCGTTGAATACTGGAACACCCAAAACCGGCCCTGAACGGCGTTATGGTCAGGGTCATATCCGAAACCCGGCGCAGTCTGTCTATTTGCCCAGGCTGAACTCGAAATCGGTTCCGAACTCGGCGTTGAACTCTCTATAGATTTCCTCGGCAATCTCGTTGGTCTCATCCAGCCAGCCATCCAGAACCCATTGCGGCGTTACATATGGATCGTCCTGATCGATAACCTTTTCCGCAAGCGGGGGTGCTGGATAGGATTCCGGGTTGGTCACGATGCGCCGCATCTGGATATCGTCTTTGGTGATGTTCCAGACCATGAAATCATGGGCGTAATCCACCCGGCCTTCATATACTTTCGTGACCTCGGAAATCATGACGGGCAATGTGTCCGCGTCGTTCTGGAAATGATAGGCAATGCCCAGACGCGGCTCTGTCATGGCCATGACCTTGCCGAAAAACTGCGCATTCGAATGCACCGTCGTTACGGCGTTCAGGGCCTCTGCCTGTGAAAACCCCCATTTCTGAATCGCCAGGGACGGCGGGAAAAACGCCTCGTGAATTGCCACGTCTGCCCCTTGGGTATGTTCGACCCACCATTTGTTCGGCATGGTATCGCCCGAATAGGCAATCTTTAGTCCGTTCCATTCAAGGATCAGGCTGGTCGATTGTTCCAGGTGGATGGCAGGGATCGAACGGATCACGACACCGTTGTCTTCGTAGATCACGCCGTTTACCTGTGACCAGTCGTACTCTGTAACCTCGATAGAGAATGAACGGGTATCGATCGTGCCGACCAGCGTGTCCATCATCCATGCCCAAGATTCCAGCATGTTGTCGACAAAGGCCTGCGTTCCCCATTTATCCGGGGACCCACCGCCGCCGGGACCCCAGACGCGGATCGGGACCGAGCGGTTGCTTTGCGGGCCAGTCATGAAAAACGCAGGCAGATCACCGGCATGATCCATGTGCAGGTGTGTCAGAAACACCTTGTCGATGTAATCAAGCGGAATGCCAAGGGCGTGGATACGTTGTAACGAACCATTGCCCAGATCAAAGATAAACCTGTCGCCGTTTCCCAGTTCGATCAGAAAACAGGCCGCAGTCTGGCTGAGCCGCATCATGGGCATACCGGACCCGCAGGTAATCAACCGGATCTCGTCGGGATCAAGCGCCTCGGTGCCGGGATAATAGACATCCTGTTTCGGATAGGGCTCGGTCGGGGACCAGTTGTCGCTGGAAACCTCGCCCCCGGCAGCGGCGGCCATCGAGGCGCAGACAAGTGCAAGTTTGGCTGCAAGAGCGCCTGCGGAAATCCGAACCATGCGGAACCTGGAAAAACAAAATGCTGTCATAGTCGACCCCTCCCAAACAAAAAAACTCAATCATTCCAATGATTGCATTTAAAAGGCGATGAGTCTTGCGATTCCACGATGCCGCCCGGACCACACAACAAAGACCCAACCATTAGGCAGGTCTTGTTTTCCTTGGTGACAGCGGCAATGGGATCGTTCGAACCCTTCCGAACACGGGTTGGCCTTTGCTAGCGTCTCAGCGCGGGTAAACCGACGCCGGTGGACTCAAACCCTCCGTCGGCGGCGATAACCTGACCGGTGACATAGCTGGCCTTGTCCGAACACAGAAAGGCGATGGTTTCCGCGATCTCGGTCTCTGTTCCATACCGGTTAAGGGGGATCGCGTCGTGATAGGCCTCGATGATCTCTTGCGAATGCACGGCCATGGCCAGCTTGGTTCTGACCGGTCCGGGACAAATGCAATTGGCGCGTATTCCGTATTCTCCCAGCTCGGCGGCCTGTTGTTTGGTCAGTTGAATGACCGCCGCCTTGGACGTGCCATAAGCCACCCGCAGTGTTGACGCGCGCAGCCCCGAGATTGAGGCGATATTGACGATGCAGCCCCTTGTTTCCTTTAGCGCGGGGATCGCCGCCTGTGATACCAAAAATGTCCCGTCCAGATTGGTCGCCATCGTTTCGCGCCACCTGTCAAAGCTGGTGGTTTCGATAGGACCGAAATCGGCAACGCCCGCGTTGTTGACCACGGCGCCGATCCCGCCGAATTCCGACAGCACCGCGGCGGTCATGTCTTCGACCTGCTCGGGCACCGAAATGTCGAACTCAAAAGGTTTCGCCCCATCCAAACCCGTGGACGCGGCACGCAAGGCGTCGACATCCCGGTCCACCATCGCGACGTTCCAGCCCCGGCCAAGCATCAGCTTTGTCGTGGCCAACCCAATGCCGCGCGCGGCGCCGGTAATTAATGCAACATGATTTTCCATGAGGGTATTGCTACAGATTCACCACTGCCTGCTCAACACCCGCCCACAACGATGACGCAAGGTTCGCCTCCGGCCCCTGCGCCGGGCAGAAAACCGGAACGAACGATCAATATGACCGCCGCGCCGACCGGTCTTGTGACAACGATTTTTGCCCGCGCTGTACCAACAGTTCGATCGCGTCCGCCAGATGATCGCGTTCAATGTGATGATCTCCGCGTTCCACCCGTATCTTGTGCGCCTCGATCATAACGTCCGCATGGCGGCACCCCTCGGGCGGTTCGAACCTGTAACTGGCAAGTTCCAGCCGCAGACCCAGCGGATCGCGGAAATAGATCGAATCCATGAAACCCCGATCCACCGGCCCGGAATGCGCCACACCGCGCGCATCCAGCCGTTCCGCGACCTGCCAGAACGTGGCCTGGCTGACATTCAGCGCAAGATGATGCAGCGATCCGGTCGCCTCTGGTACTGGCGTCGTGTCCGGCTTGCGGTCTTCGTTGGTAAAGACGGTAATCAGACGGCCATCACCGGGATCAAAATACAGATGCCCCTCTTCAGGGTTGTCCAGATTGGGCTGGTCAAAAACAAAGGGCATTCCCAGCACGCCTTCCCAGAAATCGAGAGACGTCTGCCTGTCCGCGCCAATGATCGTGATATGATGCACGCCCTGTATCTGAATCTTTCGAAACGCATTGGATTTTGACATATGTCTTGTTCGCCTTTCAGGGTCTCACTTGTGAATCCGGGATTGAGCGCAGTGCATCCTATTTTGGATCGGGCAGAGGTGGGATCTGGCGCAGGTACAGGATGATCGCGTCCAGATCGTCGGTCGCCATCGTCGCGTAATAACCATACCCCATCGGCGGCATCATTGGGTTGCCGTCAGGGCGTTTGCCCGTGGAAATCATGGCCTTCAGCTCTTCGTCGGTATATCCGGGAATCCCGTCCTCATGCGGTGTGATGTTGGACGAGACAGAAATCCCCCAAGGACCGTGGAACTCGAACCCGCCAGCGCCAAGATGGGTATCAATCATCGGCCCCTTCGGTCCGGGTGGCGAGTGGCATTCGATACAATGCGCCACCGGGCCGGCCAGGTACTCTCCGTATTCAACACTCACGCCTGCCGGGATGCTGGCGACACTTTCAATCGGCGGACCATAGGCCGGGGGCAGCGGAATATTGTACGTGGAAAATGGCGTTTCATTGTTACTTGCTGGGACAGTGCGCAGGAACATCACGATCGACATAAGATCATCATCAGACAGCCCGCGATACAGAACGATTGGCATCGGTGGCCCGATTACACTGCCATCAGGGCGAATGCCTTCGCGGATTGCCCTGGCCAGTTCCTCATCGGTCCAGTCCGCAACGCGGCTGCCCGGCGTGATGTTGACGGCCCACGCCTCGAACGCGTCGTTCTTTTCAACCATAAAGCCGCCGAACTCGTTGGACATGTCCGGGCCATCCGGCCCCTGCGGGGTATGGCAGTTGCCACAGGCCGCGGGCCCACGAACAAGGTATTCACCGCGTTCCAGACTGGGTTCGGCAATTGCTGCAACCGGAAATGCAAAGGCTGAAATTGTTAACAGAAACTTGTTCATGAACTCTCCCCCTTAAAGCAGAGCGACCCGATTGATCCCGTTATGGAAATCTCGTGCGCCCGGTATTGTTTGGGCATCCTAACCGAATGTGCGCCAATCGCATAACCTGCGCTGTTTTTGTTGCATTTACCGCGTGGCGAATGGCGGTTTTGCTGATCTTTTCAACGCTCACTGGCTTGCAATCTGGCCCGCCACGATGCCTGCGTCCTCTCCGACGCCGCACAGCAACGCAGATTTGCGCTTTCGCATGAAATGCAGCCCGACATAGTACAAACCCGGCACAACCGTACTTGCCCCGTTGACCTGTTTTGGAAACCCTTCATCG
>JBPCWT010000374.1:0-7368 GCA_051009255.1 Ruegeria sp.
CCGTATCAGAATCGGCCATGCGCGAGATCATCGCACAAAGTGAACTGGCCCCGATTCTGAACCGGGATCGCGGTGTAATTGCCGACCGTCTGCAAGAGCTGATCCAATCGACACTGGATAGCTATGACTCAGGCGTGAACATCATCCGCGTGAACTTTGACAAGGCGGATCCGCCTCAGGACGTGATCGCGTCATTCCGCGATGTTCAGGCCGCCGCGCAGGAGCGTGACCGTCTGCAAAACGTCGCTGATGGTTATGCCAACCGCGTACTGGCCGAAGCGCGTGGTGAAGCCGCGCAAATTCTGGAACAGGCGGAATCCTATCGCGCGCAACAGATTAACAGCGCGCAGGGTGAAGCGAGCCGATTTGGTGCGGTTCTGGAGGAATATTCCAAAGCGCCGGATGTGACCCGCAAACGTTTGTATCTGGAACGGATGGAACAGGTGTTGAGCGACGTTGACAAAATTATTCTGGACGAAAGCTCGACCGGGCAGGGGCAGGGGGTTGTACCCTATCTGCCGCTTAACGAGCTGCGCCGCAGCAATTCCGGCGAGGAGAGCAACTGATGCGTAAAACGAAATTTATCCTGCCGGTCGTGGTGATTGCCGTCATCGGCTTATTGTCTTCGATGTTTATCGTAGACGAACGCGAACGTGCACTGGTGCTGCAATTTGGCCGCGTGGTCGACGTCAAGGAAGAACCCGGTCTGGCGTTCAAAATTCCGCTTATTCAAGAGGTTGTTCGGTACGACGACCGTATCCTGTCGATTGACGTGCAACCCCTTGAGGTGACGCCGTTGGATGATCGCCGTCTGGTGGTGGACGCGTTCGCGCGTTACCGTATTTCGGATCTGGAGCAATTCCGTCAGGCGGTTGGCGTCGGGGGAATTCCGGTTGCCGAAGACCGGCTGGACCGCATCCTGCGCGCGGAAACGCGTGAAGTGCTTGGTTCGGTTTCGTCCCGTGACATCCTGAGTTCGGACCGTGCTGCGCTGATGCTGCGTATCCGCAACAGCGCGATTGCCGAGGCGCAGGCGCTGGGCGTTAACGTAATCGACGTGCGACTGAAGGCGACGGACCTGCCGCAAGCGAACCTTGAGGCGACGTTCGACCGGATGAAGGCAGAACGTGAGCGTGAAGCAACCGATGAACGCGCGCGTGGTAACGAGGCGGCGCAACGAGTGCGCGCGCAAGCCGACCGGACAGTTGTGGAACTGGTATCCGACGCACGCCGCGAATCCGAGATTATTCGTGGTGAAGCTGACGCCGAGCGGAACGCTATCTTTGCCGAAGCTTATGGTGCGGATCCGGAATTCTTTGAATTCTATCGGTCGTTGACGGCCTATGAGAATGCGCTGCAAGGCAGCAACAGCTCGTTGGTGTTGAGCCCGGATTCCGATTTCTTCAACTACCTCAAATCACCAAATGGTCGGCCGGCATCGGCCGCCCCGGTATCTGAGTGATGGGGATGGTTCTTCTGGCCTTTGGGCTGGTTCTGATTGTGGAGGGGCTGGCCTATGCGCTGGCCCCTTCGCTTGTTGAAAGGATGTTAGAGGCGTTGCGGGCTTTGCCGGAAAGTGCGCGGCGGACTGTCGGTTTGCTTTGTGTTGTCAGCGGTTTCATTTTGCTGTGGGGCGCTTACCAGTTGGGGTTTTGAACGGGCTTTGAACCGCCTGCGGTCAATTGCCGGTGAATTCCGCGGTATCCCGAGTTGCGGGCAGAGACAAACTGACTACATTGTTAATTAACAATGGCTGCGCGGTGCGTGGCTGGATAACGAATTACGACAAGGAGAATTCCCGTGCAGGCAAAAGCTCGCATTATTTCCCTCGGCCAGGACAGCGCGATCGACCGGGTGCGACTTATGTGGCTGGCGTTTCTGGGTGTGCTGTTTCTTGCCGCACAAACGCTTGCCGTGCAGGCACGACCAGAGAGCCTGGCGCCGCTGGCCGAAAAGATCAGCCCGGCCGTGGTCAACATCACGACAACTACCCTGATCGAGGGCCAGACCGGGGGGCCGCAGGGAATTGTGCCGGAAGGGTCGCCGTTCGAGGATTTCTTTCGTGAATTTCAGGATCGCAACGGCGACGAAAACGAGAACCGACCGCGTCGCAGCGATGCGTTGGGTTCGGGTTTCGTGATTTCCGAGGATGGATTTATTGTAACCAATAATCACGTCATCGCCGAGGCTGATGAGATTCTGATCGAGTTTTTCCCCGGCGACGGGCAACCGAAAAAAGAACTGCCCGCCAAGGTGATCGGCAGGGACGAAAAAACCGATATCGCGCTGTTGAAAGTCGAGGCCTCGGGGCCATTGAAATATGTCACTTTTGGCAATAGCGACACGGCCCGCGTTGGCGATTGGGTTATTGCGATGGGCAACCCGCTGGGACAGGGGTTTTCGGTGTCCGCAGGCATCGTTTCGGCCAGAAACCGTGAACTGAGCGGATCTTATGACGATTACATTCAGACAGATGCGGCGATCAACCGGGGTAACTCGGGCGGGCCGTTGTTCAATATGGATGGTGAAGTGATCGGTGTTAATACCGCGATCCTGTCACCTAATGGCGGCTCGATCGGGATCGGGTTTTCCATGGCGTCGAACGTTGTGGTCAAGGTCGTGGACCAACTGCGTGAGTTCGGCGAGACTCGTCGAGGCTGGCTGGGCGTTCGTATTCAGGACGTGACAGAGGACATGGCCGAGGCGATGGGACTGGACAAGCCGGTTGGCGCGCTGATCAGCGATGTTCCCGAAGGACCGGCCAAGGAAGCCGGGCTTGCCGCTGGAGACGTGATCCTCAGCTTTGATGGTGTCGAGGTAGAGGACACGCGGGCGCTTGTACGACAGGTTGGCGAGACAACTGTTGGAAAATCGGTGCGGGTTGTGGTGCATCGTGATGGCGGAACGCAGACTATTCTGGTGACACTTGGTCGCCGAGAGGATGCAGAGCGGACCGAAACAGGACAAGAGGCCGAAACGCCAGACGAACCTACCGAAGAGAACAAAGATATCCTTGGCCTGACGATTTCATCGCTGAATGAAACGCTGCGCGGTGAACTTGATCTGGGTGCGGATGCCGAAGGTTTGGTGGTGACGGCTGTCGACGAGTCATCCGAAGCGTTTGACAAAGGTTTACGTGCCGGTGACCTGATTACTGAGGCGGGTCAGCAGAAAGTTTCGACAATTGCCGATCTGGAAGCGCGTATGGATGAAGCCCGCGAGGCCGGGCGCAAGTCGCTGCTGTTGCTGGTGCGCCGGGGCGGTGAGCCCCGCTTTGTGGCGCTGAGCCTGGAGTAGCAGACTTTCAGGCAGTGATTAAACCGGGGGCCGGGGCACAAATGCCCTGGCCCTTTGTGCGTTTTATAGAAGTAAAAGAGCCATATGCCGGGGGCATATGGCTCTGGCACAGGGAGAGGCTAGTGGACAGTTATCGGGGATGATATTCCAGCCTCCTTCGGTAACCGTGATCAGGCTAGCCGAGTCGAAAAGGCGTGTATGTGAAGAGGATCACACGGGCGGGTCGAGATTAGATCAGTTCCGAATCCGCCAGTTCCCTGAGCGCGTCGAAATCGTGAATCATCAGACCGCCGCGCGAAGCCTCGACCACGTTTGCGCGTTTCCATGTCGAGATGGTTTTTGAAACCGCCTCGCGCGTTGCGCCAACAAACTCTGCCAGTTCGCTTTGCGACAACATGATCCGAGTCGACGGCTCTTTATGGGGTCCTGCAAGGTGCAGCAGCTTTCGCGCAAGGCGCACGGGCATTGGCAAGAAGACCTGTTCGTTCAGTTGCGAACCCATCCACCGCATTCGCAGCCCGGCAAGTCGAATGAGGTCTACGGCAAAATCAGGATGAATTTTGATCTGCTGCATCACATCGTTGCGGCGCACCCGAAGGACCTGAGAATCCTCGGCGGCAAGCACTGTTGCGGTGCGCGGCCCACTGTCAAACAGGGCGATTTCCCCAAAGACTTCGCCGGGGCGCATCATGTCCAGCGACAGTTTGCGCCCGCTCATCGCCAGAAACGAAACTTCGAGCGCGCCATCGAGAATGGCATAAAGCGCGTCGCCCTCGTCCCCTTGTTCGAACAGGACTTCGCCACGTTTCAGATTGATTTCAGAGGCTTGTGCCGTAAGCATCGCCCTGAGCCGATCAGAAGCATCGGACAAGAAGCCGGTGTCGGGAAAGGCCTTCATGGGTCGGGTGGTGCTCCGATCAGGTGGTGCTTGAAGTGTTCAACTTTCCACAGGATCGGGGTTAAGCCAAGGAAATTATCCGGTTTTCCCGGATCGCTGCCCTGTCTTTCGTTGTCTGGCCCGGTTGGATTTCGGCCATTTTGGGTGCTATTTGCTGTCTGGGTCGTCCATGTAGGAATGCAGCAGAGAGAATTGCAGCATCAAAAAACCCATCAGCGCGATGGGAAAGGCAAAGGTTTCGATCTTGACCCACAAATCGGTGGACATCGTGCGCCAGACCACCTCGTTCGCGACGGCAAGCACGGCGAAACAGGCACAAAGGCGGCGTGTCAGGATCATCCAGCCTTCGTGCTGCATCGGCAGCATCTCGTCCAGAACATAGGCCAGATAGGATTTTCCCTGCAGCAGACCGATCCCAAGCGTGATCGAGAAGAAGCCATAAACCAGCGTCGTTTTCATCTTGAAAAACCGCTCGTCATTGAACCATGCGGTGAGGCCACCGAAGAACAGAACCATGAACGCGGTAAATATCTGCATCCGGCTGAGCTTGCCCGTCAGGAACCACAAAACGCCCATTGCAGCCAGCATCAGCGGCACGAACAGGATCGTGGCGACGATAAAGCCTGAATACTCGGTCCCGCCGAACAGAAAGGTGTCGTCGCGCAGCCGCAGATAGATCAAGAAAAAGGCCAGCGGCGGGCCCAGTTCCAGCGCCTGTTTTAAAAACGGGTTGATTTCTTTCTTGTCGTTCATGATTCCGTCCTGCTGCTCATCCGCCCATTTCAACTATTACCGCGCCCAATGCAATCAATGCCATCAATGCAATTCTTCTGGGCCCGACAGTTTCTTTCAGGACAAGCCAGCCGATGAGGGCAGCAAACACCGTGGAAGTTTCGCGCAGAACCGCCGCCTCGCCAACTTTGTCCAGACGCGTTGCCAGCATGATTGCGCCAAAGGACAGTGGTGCAATAATTCCACCGGCAAGTCCGCGCAACATCAGGGGGCCGATCGCCGGGCGGTGGATCATGGCACGCCATCGCAGAAAGGCGTAGATCGGTAACGTCGCCCCGTCGATCATGAAGAACCACGCCAGAAAGGTAAAAGGGTCAGCCGTGGCGCGGATGCCGTAGGCGTCGTAGGTGGTGTAAAGTGCCACGAACAGCCCGGTTGCAACGGCCAGCGCCAGTGCAATGCCCAGCGTTTCGCGGTTGGTTTCAAGGAAACGCAGGTTATAGGCGGCCAGACCAAATATCCCTGCCAGCAACACTGCGACGCCGAACCATTGCGTGGCAGAAAACACCTCGCCAAACAGTAGGTAGGCACCGATGACCGTAAACAGGGGACCAGTGCCGCGCACGACCGGATACACCACGGTGTAGGAACCCTTGGTGTATGCCATAGCCTGCAATGTCTTGTAGGCGACGTGGATCAGCCAGACAGTCGCAAAAATCGGCCACATGTACGGCTCGGGCCACGGAACGACAAAGAATGCAAACGGTGCTGCCATCAGGCAGTAACAGGCGTCGATTGCACCGCGTGACAACCAAGGATCGTGTCGCCCTTTTTGCAGCGCGCCAAATACAGCGTGCAGAAAGGCCGCCATCAGCGCCAGACCAAGGGCAAGCTGGTGCCCGGCTTCGGTACCTTCAAGAGAGATCAGCCAGTCGCTCAATTAATCGGTCTTTCGCGGGTGTGGGGGTAGGGATGTCTTGCCCCCGGACCCATGAGTTTTGTTGTAGGAATGGATGGTCAGCTGGTGGGTTCGAGGCCGGTCAGGGCGGCAGCGAATTCTTCGGGGTCAAAGGGCGCCAGGTCGTCGATCTGTTCGCCCACGCCGATGGCATGGATCGGCAGGCCGAACTTGTCCGCCAGCGCCACCAGAACGCCACCTTTGGCCGTGCCATCCAGTTTGGTCATAACCAGACCCGAGACATCGGCGAGGTTGCGGAAGGTTTCGACCTGGCTCAGCGCGTTCTGGCCGGTGGTTGCATCAAGAACCAGCAATGTATTGTGAGGGGCGGTTTCGTCTTTTTTGCGTATGACGCGGACGATTTTAGCCAGTTCCTCCATCAGGTCAGCGCGGTTTTGCAGGCGTCCGGCGGTGTCGATCATCAGCAGGTCCGCACCGTCTTCCTGCGCCTTTGTCAGGGCGTCGAATGCCAGTGAAGCGGGGTCAGAGCCTTCGGGTGCGGTCAGGACCGGAACGCCAGCCCGATCACCCCAGACCTGAAGCTGTTCAACAGCCGCCGCGCGGAAAGTATCGCCAGCGGCGATGACGACCTTTTTGCCAGCAGATTTGAATTGACTGGCCAGTTTGCCGATTGTCGTGGTTTTGCCAGAGCCGTTTACGCCGACAACCAGAACCACCTGCGGGCGGTTGGGGTAGATGGGCATGGGTTTGGCAACCGGCTCCATCACGCGGGCGACTTCCTGCGCCAAAAGCCGTTTGATTTCATCGGTCGACAATTTCTTGCCAAAACGTCCCTCGGCCATGTTGGCCGTTACCCTGAGGGCGGTGTCGACACCCATATACGAGGCGATCAACAGCTCTTCAAGCTGTTCCAGCATGTCATCGTCCAGCGTGCGGCGGACGGTGGTGCGGGTGTCCTCCCTGCTGAAAATCCGGCCTAGCAAACCCTTGGACCCGGATGTTTCCGGAACCTCGGGCGGGGCTGGCGGTGGTGTTGGGTCTGCGGGGGCAGGCGATGGCGTTTCCACCGGCTGCGGGGCAGGGGTGGGTTCAGGTATTTCGGGAACCGGCTGCGGCTCTGGCTCGGGGGCAGGGATAATCGGATCAGGTGCGGCTGTTTCTTCACCGCCATCTTCAACGATGGCTTCGAGCCCCTCTTCCAGGCGCGACGAGGATTTGAACAGCCGGTCCTTGAGCTTTGAGAAAAATGCCATCTTGGGTCTCCGCAGGTGTCATCCTCACCTAATGCGGAATTGCGGCAGTTGCAAAGGGTCAGGAAAAGGCAATCAGGAACCCAGCCTGCGCCGACCAGTAAAGCGGCCAACCCAGATAAGGCGTGGCTTTCAGGGCCGGGTGCCCCGATGACAGCAGGAACTTTCCCGTCGCAAGGATTAGGTCAGACACGATAAAGGCGATTGCCGCAGGTAGGGCCCAGCGCAGGGGGCCAATCTCGGGCAGGGCCAAAACAGCGATTCCCATACCC
>JBPCWT010000375.1:0-8703 GCA_051009255.1 Ruegeria sp.
GCTCTTGTGCCGTTGGATCAACGACCAGACCACTATCGGCAAATACATAGGCGCCTTTTTTCGTGTGATATTCCTGACAGATCAACATCAGGAAAAAACTGGAAATCAGTCTTGCCCCGGGTCTTGGCCCGATAACCTGAATAGCTGTGCGCACAATCTCTGCCGTCGTGGCCTCGGCTCCTCCGACTGTGCCATCTGCGAAGCCCATTCTTACCATCAAGGCCGCAAAAACATGTGGTTTACGTGTTTCGCATATGGCCTGTTCCAGCGAGATGCCCTTGTGTTTGCGCAGGCTGTAGTACTGCATCGCCAATTCGTCGAACAGTGGCGAAGTAAGCGGGTTATGAATTTCAACGCCTTCGTCTGGTTTGGCTTGGGCAAATGCGTATTGGCACATAACGGCATCTTCATTGCCGACTAAAACGATATGGGCGATACCCTTATTGCGGGCCTCAATGGCGGCTTGAACAGCCCGAGGATTTGAACCTTCGGATAACACGATTTTTTTCTGTGTTTGCGCCGCGTTTTTTAAGAGCTGTTCCAGCGGTTTCATTCAAAGTCCCTTCAAAGTGCCCGACGCGAGTATTACAGCGATATAGCCCGCTTCGGCAACAACGTAACGACCGGCTGATTGCCCCAGTGCTCGCGTGTATCCAACTGCATCAACTGTCCCAACATCCAAAATTTTCGAATTGTCTTATCTTTGAATATGTGTTGGGTTTCCAACGACCTTTGAGGTGTGTACATCACTTTGTTTGATTTGAGATATTACCTCTGAAATTCGCGTCGCGGAGCACGAAATGAAGTTTTATAAAGAACCCATGTTCCATTTTTTTCTGTTTGGCATCATGGTTTTCGCCTGGTTTTTCTATCTAAATCCCGATGAAGCTACTGGTTCCGACGATGCCATGATTTCGATCAGTGAGCGGGAACTGGATCGCTTGATAACAGAGTTCAGCGCGGCGCGGCAACGCCCGCCAACACTGGCAGAACTATCTGGAATAGTAGACGCTGCGATCAGGGAAGAAGTTCTGGTGCGCGAGGCACGCACGTTAGGGCTTGAGCAGGGCGACCAAGTCATCAAAAATCGGCTGGTCCAAAAAATGGAGTTTCTGACAACCTCGGCTGCGCAAGCTGTCGAGCCTGAAAGATCGGTTCTGGAAGAACATATGAAGAAGTATCCAGAACGTTTTGCCACGACTGAAAAAATAGCGTTTGAACAGGTCGCATTTGGGATGTCACCTGACCAAAATGCAGTCGAAGATGCGCGGGTCGCGCTGCAATCAGGGGCGAGCCCCGACAGCGTCGGTGTTTCCAGCCTGCTGCCTGCTTCGATTCCATTGTCATCGTCAAAGCAGATCGATGGTATGTTCGGGTTTGGGTTTGCAGCCGAAGTTGCCGCGATGCCCGCGGGCGAATGGTCTGGCCCGGTTTCTTCGGGATATGGGGCGCATTTGGTGAAATTGGATCAGATGCAATCATCCGAGGTTTTGCCACTGGACGACGTTTATCAGGCCGTACTTTTTGATTGGCGCGGTCAGTTGCAGCATGATCTTTTACTCGCCGGGGTCGAAAGCTTGAAGTCGCGTTATCAGGTCGATGCACCAAGTCGGTCTGAAATAGAACAAAGGTTGGCCCAGTGAGGTTTGTTCAATTCATTCTGGGTGCGCTGCTCTGGGCGTTTACTATGCAGTCGGCAAGTGCGCACGCACTTGATCCGGGGTATCTGGAACTGCGCCAATTGGAGCAAGATATTTGGCAGGTCTTTTGGCGCAAGCCGGATGTGAAGGGCGAACCGATGGCAATTGAGGCGGTTCTGCCGAACACGTGTGCTGCGCCTTCCGGTCCGCCGCCTAATTTTGATGGGTCGGCATGGGTTTCGTCATGGATCACGGATTGTAAAGGCGGGCTAGCCGGGCAGGTTGTTGCAATTGAAGGTCTGTCCGCGCAGAGAACTGATGTTTTGCTCAGCATATATGCACTTGGTCAACCAGCGGAAACTTTGCGGTTAACTCCGTTGGAAACATCCGTGGAAATTGACGACGTGCCAACAATGTTCGGCGTTTTCACCAGTTACTTTGCGCTTGGGTTTGAGCACATTCTTGAAGGCTGGGATCACTTGTTGTTCGTCTTTGCCTTACTGTTGCTGATACGGGACAAATGGAGGTTAGTAGGGGCGGTGACCGCCTTTACAATTGCTCATTCGCTTACGCTTGCTTTGGCAGCACTCGGTCATATTTCGATACCCGGTCCGCCGGTCGAAGCGGTTATTGCCCTGTCCATCGTCTTTCTGGCGGTCGAAGTGCTAAAGTATCAACAGGGTCAAGATCGACTCTCTGTGCAGTTTCCGTGGATGATCGCATTCGGATTTGGATTGTTGCACGGGCTTGGGTTTGCTGGTGCCTTGCGGGACATAGGTTTGCCAGCCAGCGAAGCCCCGACCGCCCTTGTGGCATTTAATCTCGGTGTCGAGGCGGGTCAGCTGACCTTTATTATGGGTGTTTTGATTTGCGTCGCAATTCTAAGGTTTCTGTCCACGCAATTGCATTGGTTGCGATTACCAAGCCGTTCTGTTTCAACCACCGTTCTTGCGTACCCGGTTGGATTGGTAGCAACTTTTTGGCTGGTAGAGCGGCTATACGCATTCTGAACTGTCAGGCAATCGCTACGAAGAATTCTGCTCCCTAAACGCTTTTCGGGGAAGTCGCAAAAATTCCAGGCTCTCGCGTGTGATGTAAAAAACGTGCTGTGAAAAACGAATCTCTTGCAATTATTGGAACGTTCCATTAACGGTTGGATCGTTCCAATTTTGGGGGAGGGATGCATGAATTGGGTTTTTGTTGGGGCCAGCACAATAGCGTCGCAATACATGTTGGATGCCGTGCGCCAGCAACCCGGTCATGTGGTGACCTGGATTGTTAGCAATTCGGCTGATCGCGTCAAAAGTTGGGCTGCGGAACACGAAATAGCAAACGCAACGACTGTCCTCAGCGATGCGCTGTCAGATGAGAATTCGCAGGCCGTCTATATTTCTTCGACAAACGAAAAGCATTACGCGCAGGCAATGTCGGCGATAAATGCGGGCAAACACGTAATTTGCGAAAAGCCTTTGGGAATGACACAGGCAGAGGCCGCTGAAATGGTGCGCGCCGCCCAGCAGGCAAGTGTAGTGTTCGCCACCAATCATCATTTGCGTTGTTCAGGAAGCCACCGGGCCATACGGGAATTGGTCGCCCAGGGGCGCATTGGCAAGGTTTTGTCGCTTCGGATTCACCATGCTGTTCATCTGCCGGAAAACTTGCAAGGCTGGCGGATCAATTCGGCGACTGCCGGCGGCGGGGTAATCCCCGATATCGTTGTCCATGATGCGGATGTGACCCGGTTCTTGCTGGGTGAAGACCCCGAAACCGTTGTGGCGCAGATGACCAGCTCCGGCATGGGGCAGGGTGTCGAGGATTCCAGCATGTCGGTCTGGACCATGCCCTCGGGTGCAATGGTCATGACCCACGAGAGTTTCACCCACCCCTACGCTGGCTCGGGGTTGGAGGTTCATGGGACCAAGGGATCGATCATTGCAAAAGGCGTTATGACCCAGCGCCCCGCAGGAGACATCGAACTGGTTACGGATAGCGGGCGCGAGGCTGTTTCGTATTCAAAGCATAATCTTTACGTGCAAGGCGTTTCTGAATTTGTTGCCGCTGTCGAAGGGCGTGGACGGCCAGCAGCCGATGGCCCAGACGGGGTGAAGTCGCTGTCGGTTGCCCTCAGCGTGCGTGAAGCCGCGGCAACCGGTCAACGGATTTCCGTGGATTACGGAGGCTTTTGATGTCCAAGCTGGTTTCCGCGTCCAAAGCTGTTTCACAAATCCCGGATGACGCGGTCGTAACCGTCTCGTCATCGTCGGCGTTGGGATGCCCTGATCTGGTGTTGAAAGCTTTGGGTGAGGGGTTCAAATCCGAAGGCCATCCCCGGAACATCACGACGCTGCACCCAATTGCGGCTGGTGATATGTATGGTGTAAAGGGCATGGAATACCTGGCCCAGGATGGGCTGTTATCGCGGGTCTTGGCGGGGTCTTACCCGTCAGGTCCGTCCAGCCTTGAGATGCCGGAAATCTGGAAAATGATCGTCGAGGATCGGGTGGCGGCATATAATGTGCCGTCCGGTATCTTGTTCGATATGCATCGCGAGGCCGCGGCACATCGCCCGGGTGTCCTGACCAAAGTAGGTTTGGAAGCCTTCGTCGACCCGGTTCGCGAAGGCTGCGCAATGAATCAGAAAGGTGCTGCGGCTCCGATTGTATCCCGCGCGCAGTTCGCAGGGGACACCTGGCTGCATTTTCCCAACATTGTGCCGAATGTGTGCATTTTGAGGGCCACGACAGCTGATGAATTTGGAAATCTGACATATGAACACGAGGGCGCATATCTTGGCGGGCTTGAGCAGGCGATTTGTGTTCGCAATCATGGCGGCATTGTTATCGCTCAGGTGCAACGCGTTACCGCCGATGGCAGCCTGCGCCCACATGACGTGCGCGTTCCAGGCCATCTTGTTGATCTGATTGTCGAAGATCCCCTGCAAAAACAAACAACTGAAACACCCTATGATCCGGCAATCTCGGGCCAGATCATGCGTCCCTGGGATAGTTTTTCACTTGCCGAACATGGTGTAGAGAAGGTCATCGCCCGCCGGGCCGCGCAAGAGCTTCGATCCGGTATGAGCGCAAACCTTGGATTTGGGATCAGCGCTATGGTCCCTCGCATCTTACTGGAAGAAGGCCACCCCCAAGCAGTGACCTGGGCGATTGAACAGGGCGCAGTGGGCGGTGTTCCATTGACTGGATTTGCATTTGGCTGTGCATCCAATGCGCACGCTTTTGTACCGTCACCGCAACAGTTCATTTACTTTCAAGGTGGCGGGTTCGACATGTCATTCCTGTCGTTTCTCGAAGTTGATGTCGAAGGCAACGTGAACGTTTCCAAATTGGGCAAGAAACCTTACCTGACCGCTGGTTGCGGTGGATTCGTTGATATCACTTCCCGGGCCCGGAAAATCGTATTTTCTGGTTGGTTCGAAGCTGGCGCAAAAATCGAACTGAGCGATGACGGAATTCGCGTGGCAGAGCCGGGACGCTTTACCAAGATGGTGGATCAGGTTGAACATGTAACCTTCTCGGGTCGCCGTGCGCTGGAAACCGGTCAGGATGTTCTGTACGTCACTGAACGTTGTGTCATTCGCCTTACCGAAAATGGTCTGATCGCGACAGAAATCATGCCCGGCATCGATCCTGCCCGTGATATTGGCCAGGCGTCGGGCGGACGGGTGACTGTCGCCGAAAACGCCACTCTTATGCCCAAATCGCTGTTTTCACCGGGGCCAATGGGGTTATCGTTATGAGCGAAATCCGATTTCATATCGAAGAGACTACGGCAGTTCTGACGGTCGACAATGTTTCAAAGCTGAATGCGCTTACGACAGCAATGTTGGACACGCTGGATGCGCGATTGACCGAAATAGACAGGAATACCTCGATACGGTCAGTGGTTCTTACGGGTGCCGGAGACAAGGCGTTCTGTTGCGGTGCCGATATTGGAGCATGGGGCGAGCTTAGCCCTGTAGAGTTCGCACGCCATTGGGTGCGTGATGGACACCGGATATTCGACCGCTTGGCACGGATCGGAAAACCGACGGTCGCCGCGATCAATGGTCATGCGTTCGGTGGGGGGCTGGAGCTTGCAAGCTGCTGTGACCTGCGCCTGATAGCCCCGCGCGCAACCCTGGCACTGCCCGAGGCCCGAATTGGCATTGTGCCAGGATGGTCTGGAACCCAACGATTGACACGACTTTTGCCGGAAGGTGCCCTAAAGGAAATGGCGCTGTTTGGTCGACGAATTGACGCTGAACGCGCTGTGATGCTGGGATATGCTGCTGAAATTGCGGACAATCCCTTGGCGCGGGCGCTAGAGATTACTTCGGATCTGACAGAGTTGTCATCGCGCGCAACCGAAGTTTCAAAGAACATGATCCACGCAGCAATCGGAGAAGACCAAAGCGCAGCGATTGAAGCACTTGGAAGTGCGGCTGCCGCGGCCTCGCAAGATCGGGACGAAGGCGTCGCGGCCTTTTTGGAAAAACGCAAACCTAACTTCACCGGGCTGTAAATAATGAATGAAATGACCATCAATCCCGCCATTCCGTTTGCGCTGCCCGAGTTGTTCGAGGGTCGGCATTTAATCAATGGAAAGTGGCAACCCAGCGCATCCGGTGAAACATTTGAACGAATTTCACCGTCGCACAGTCACGTGGTCAGTCGGTCTGCACTGGGCACCGAGGCTGAGGCTGAATCAGCAATTGCGGCAGCTAGGGCAGCATTTGATAGCGGAAAGTGGAGCACTGCAACTGGAAAGGCTCGCGCGGACTTATTGTTGAAGGTTGCCGACCTGATCGAAGGAAATGTCGAACGCATTGCCCTGATGGAAACTTTGGAAAGTGGTAAACCCATCAGCCAATCACGCGGCGAGGTAAGGGGTGCAGCGGATCTTTGGCGTTATGCGGCGTCACTTGCTCGTAATGCACATGGTGACAGCCACAACACACTGGGCCCGGACATGCTGGGCGTTGTGTTGAAAGAACCGATTGGCGTCGTTTCCATCATCACGCCTTGGAATTTCCCGTTTTGGATTCTGAGTCAGAAACTGCCATTTGCGCTTGCCGCCGGATGTACTGTCGTCGTGAAACCATCGGAAATGACGCCGTCAACAACGGTTATGTTAGGAGAGTTGTTGGTGGAGGCGGGGCTACCGGCAGGTGTCTGTAACATCGTTCTTGGTCATGGCGTTCCCGTCGGTAGCCTTATGTCCAGCCACAAGAGCGTGGATATGGTCAGCTTTACCGGGTCCACATCCGTTGGAAAGCGGATCAGTGCGACTGCATCGGACACGCTGAAGAAAGTGGCTCTGGAATTGGGCGGCAAGAATCCACAAGTCATCTTTCCAGATGCGGATCTGGATGCAGCTGCGGACGCGGTGGTCTTTGGTGTCTATTTCAATGTCGGCCAATGCTGTAATTCCAGCAGTCGGATCATCGTGCACGCTGATATCGCAGAAGATTTTTGTAGCCGTGTCATAGAGTTATCGAAGA
Organism: Ruegeria sp.; assembly: GCA_051009255.1. Lineage (GTDB taxonomy): Bacteria > Pseudomonadota > Alphaproteobacteria > Rhodobacterales > Rhodobacteraceae > Ruegeria. The sequence continues at coordinate 7,141 of JBPCWT010000375.1, forward strand.
AAGTTAAATTCGGTGACCCTTTGGATGCGTCAACACAGGTCGGTGCGATCGTTACCCCGGAACATAACAGCAAGATCGACGAATATGTAAAAGAGGCAGTTGCCGCAGGGGCCACGGTTGCCATTGGCGGTGACCGGTTAGAAGTCGATGGGCTTGGCGATCAATTCTATCAGCCTACGGTGATTTTGGATGTGAAACCGGGCATGGCAATCGCCAAAGACGAAGTTTTCGGACCAGTATTGTCAGTTCTAACGTTCACAACACTGGACGAAGCTGTCACGCTGACCAATGATAGCGATTACGGATTATCTGCAGGGGTATGGAGCGAAAACGTTCATACCTGTCTCGAATTTGCTCGGCGGGCCGAAAGTGGAACTGTCTGGACGAACACTTGGATGGACGGTTTTCCCGAAGTGGCCTTTGGCGGCTATAAGCAGTCTGGTCAGGGACGAGAAATAGGTCGCTACGGGTTTGAGGAGTTTTTTGAAATAAAATCCGTGGTTATGCGCATCGGTAACAGCCGGGCGCCATGGGTTCAGCAAGAACAGGAACCGACGCCCGCAGAGGCGTCAATTTGAATGAAACACGCATTAAGGGAGGAAATGATAATGCGTAATTTTCTGATGACAAAATCGGCCATTGTGGCGGGACTTTTGTGTTCGACAGGGATTGCACAAGCGTCCGAAGTGGAAGTTCTGCACTGGTGGACATCCGGGGGCGAGGCCGCGGCGCTGAACGTTCTAAAGGACGATCTGTCCGGGCAGGGCATTGGTTGGACTGACATGCCCGTCGCTGGCGGCGGCGGTGAGCAGGCCATGACCGTTTTGCGGGCCCGTGTTACGGCAGGAAATGCACCGACTGCGGTTCAGGCGCTTGGTTTTGATATTCTTGACTGGGCTAATCAGGGTGCATTGGCCGACTTGAACGAAGTTGCAGCGCAGGAAGGCTGGGATGAAGTTGTGCCAGATGCTCTCAAGGCTTTCGCCAAGCATGACGGTAAATGGGTTTCGGCCCCTGTAAATGTGCACTCGACGAACTGGATTTGGGCAAACAAGGCTGTGCTTGATGCCAATGGTATCACGCCCCCGGCCAACTGGGACGAGTTTGTTGCAGCCGTCGAGGCCTTGAAGGCGGCTGGTATTACACCGATCGCTCACGGCGGTCAGGCTTGGCAGGATGCGACGGTATTTGACGCCGTTGCGATGTCTACATTGGGCCCTGATGGCTATAAAGCAGCATTCATTGACCTTGACGAAGGGGCACTGGGCGGCGACGCCATGAAAGAAGCGTTCGATCGCATGGCCTTTATTCGTGACAACGTTGACGAGAACTTCTCGGGCCGTGACTGGAACCTTGCAACCGCGATGGTTATCAATGGCGAGGCTGGATTCCAGATGATGGGTGATTGGGCCAAAGGTGAGTTCCTGAACGCTGGTAAGGTTCCGGGCGAAGATTTCCTTTGCTTCCGCTTCCCCGGTACTGCGGATCAGGTGACTTTTAACGCGGACCAGTTCATGATGTTCGATCAGGGCGGTTCGGTGTCGGCAGAACAGGCCGCGCTGG
>JBPCWT010000376.1:0-3982 GCA_051009255.1 Ruegeria sp.
AGATCGGGCATCGTCTTTCGACCTTGCAGCGCCCCGGTGCCAAGGGGATTCCGTTTTTCTTTGTGCGGGTGGATCAAGCAGGTACAATTACCAAGCGACACTCGGCGACCCGTTTGCAGTTTGCCCGATTTGGCGGGGCTTGCCCCCTTTGGAACGTGCATCGCGCCTTTGAAACGCCGGGACATTTCCTGCAGCAACTTGCGGAAACGCCGGATGGCGTGCGGTATATTTCGCTGGCGCGGGATGTGTCCAAATCCGGCGGATCGTTTGGCGCGCCCGTGCGCCGATACGCCATTGCGTTGGGATGTGAGGTGCGGCATGCCGAAGCCTTGGTCTATGCCGATAACCTCGACATCAATAACGCCAGCGCCTATGAACCTATCGGTATTTCCTGCCGGATATGCGAGCGTAAAACCTGCCACCAACGTTCGGTTCCACCGCTGGAGCGGCGCCTGACAATTGACGCACACACACGCGGAACGCTGCCTTACGAAGTAACTTGATTTTTCTGATTGTGTTGAACGATGCCGGGGGCAATGCCCCCGCCACGACGCAGTGTGTTCAGGCTTTGGACAGTATTGCCCAGATATCGTCTTTTAGCGCGGCACGCTTTTTTCTTAGGTCGACTTCGGCCAGTTCTTCCATCGGTTCGACGTTGGTTTCGGCCCGATGTACCGTGCGATTGATTTCATGATACTCGTCGGCCAGCCGGGCGAAATGCGCATCCGTCTGCTTGAGCTGGCTCATCAGTTCGACCTTGTCGGGAAATTCCTCAGCCAGTTCATGCGGGGTGTGAGACATACCTGTTCGCTCCTTGATGTGTCGTTACAAATCAGAAGTAGTGCGGTTATCGGAAAAGTGCATTGACGCGGATCAAATACGCCCGGAAAAATCAGCGCTGCGCCGTGGCCCATTGTGGATGTATCCAGGGTTCGTCATTTGCTTTTGGCAATGCGTCCTTGCCCAGCAGGTGATCAGACATCTTTTCCCCTACCATAATAGACGGTGCATTCAGGTTGCCGTTGGTGATCTGAGGAAAGATCGAACTGTCCGCGACCCGCAACCCATCGACACCAATAACGCGGCCCTGGGGGTCGACAACTGCATTCTTGTCGTCCTGTCGCCCCATCCGGCAGGTGCCGCAGGGGTGATAGGCGCTTTCTGCATGCTCTGCGATAAACGCATTCAGTTCTTCGTCCGTTTGCACCGATGCGCCGGGTTGAATTTCGTTACCTGCAAAGGGTTTGAACGCATCCTGTCCGAAAATCTCGCGCGTCAGGCGGATACAGGTACGGAAATCGACCCAGTCTTTTTCGGTGCTCATATAGTTGAACCGGATAACCGGCGCGTCCTCGGGGCTGGTCGAACGCAGGGTCACCGATCCGCGCGAAGGAGAGCGCATGGGGCCGACATGAGCCTGAAACCCATGCCCTTGTGCGGCCACTTTTCCATCGTACCGCACGGCGATTGGCAGAAAATGATACTGAACGTCCGGGTATTCAACACCGGGCGCAGAGCGAATAAATGCAGCGCTTTCAAACTGGTTCGACGCACCAAGTCCGGTTTTTGTGAACAACCATTGCGCCCCGATCACGCCCTTGCTGATCAGGTTCCAATACTTGTAAAGCGTGATTGGCTGGATCGATGCCTGTTGAATGTAAAGCTCCAGATGATCCTGCAGGTTTGCACCCACACCGGGGCGATCGGCGATCACTTCGATGCCGTGCTCGGCAAGATGGGCCGCTGGCCCGATACCGGACAACATCAACAGCTTTGGCGAATTGATCGACGATGCCGCCAGAACGACCTCGCGCCGGGCACGAACAACTTCTTTTTTGCTCCCACGGATCAGTTCCACGCCGGTCGCACGCCCGTTTTCCATGACAATGCGAGAGGCAAGGCCGCGCACGACATCGCAGTTTTCACGAGTCAAAGCCGGTTTCAGATACGCATTTGCCGCCGACCAACGCCGCCCCTTCCAGACGGTCTGTTCCATCGGGCCAAAACCTTCTTGCTTTTCGCCGTTGTAATCGCCTGTTACTTCGTACCCCGCTTGGCTGCCGGCATCGACGAACGCCTTGAACAACGGGTTCGCACGGGGGCCGCGTGAAACATGCAGAGGTCCATCGGTGCCACGCCATGTCGGGTCGCCACCGTGGCCACCGTCATGCCAGGTCTCCATGCGCTTGTAATAGGGCAGTACATCCGCAAACGACCAACCGTCAGCACCCATTCCGGCCCAAGCGTCAAAATCGCGCGCGTGGCCGCGCACGTAGACCATGCCGTTGATCGAAGAAGACCCGCCGATAACCTTACCCCGTGGGCAGGCCAGCCGGCGATTGTTCAGATGCGGCTCTGGCTCGGACGAATAACCCCAGTCATAGCGCGACATGTTCATTGGATAGCTGAGCGCCGCTGGCATCTGGATGAACGGCCCGGCATCTGTGCCGCCATGTTCAATCACGAGAACAGAGGCGCCGGCCTCGCTTAGACGATAAGCCATCGCGCATCCGGCGGAACCTGCCCCTACGATGACGAAATCAGCTTCCATTTTAAACGTCTCCGTCTTTCCTGCCGCCATCAACCGCGACCGTTGGCAGAATAAATTTCAATGATGTTAAGGGTTTACTCGCCACGCGGGAAACGCTGGCTTTCTTCCAGAATGTTCAGATCCATGTGGTTGCGCATATAGCGTTCGGATGCTTTCTGCAGGGGTTGGTAATCCCAGGGGTACTAGCCGCCTTGCCGCAATGCCTCGTAGACCACCCAACGCCTGGCCTGGCTGGCGCGACCGTCCGCATCGAAGCGGTCCAAATCCCAGCGTTCCTGCGACTTGGTACGCAGGGTTTGCTGGGTGCCTGCATGTTCGGGCCTGTCCGCAAGGTTTTCCAGTTCGTGCGGGTCAGTTTCGAGGTTGAACAGCTGATCCGGATCAAGGTCGCATCGGTTGTATTTCCATTTGCCATAACGCATCGAAACCAGCGGGGCATACGATCCCTCGGCTGCGTATTCCATAAGAACGGGTTCAGTGCGTTCTGTTCCATTGGCCAGCGGAACAAGATCCTGTCCATCAGTCCACGGTGCAATCTGGGCCATATCCACCCCCGCAAGTGCACCCAGCGTTGGCGTCACGTCGAGGGTCGAAACCGGGGTGTCGACACGACCCGCCGCCATGTTGGGCGCAGATATCATCAGCGGAACACGGGCGGAGCCTTCGAAAAAGTTCATTTTGAACCACAAACCACGTTCACCCAACATATCGCCGTGGTCTGAAACAAAGAGAATGATCGTCTCTTGTCGCGTGGATTCCAACACTTCGAGTATCTCGCCGATCTTGTCGTCCAGATAGGAAATGTTGGCGAAATAGGCCCGCCGGGATTTGCGGATATCCTCTTGGGTTATGTCAAACTTGCGCCAGTCATTTGCGTCAAAGATACGCTGGGCATGTGGATCGTGGTTTTCATAACCAATGTCGGCAACCTCTGGCAGCAGATGCGCGCAATCCTCGTAAAGATCCCAGTACTTCCGCCGCGCAACGTAAGGGTCATGCGGATGCGTAAAGCTGACGGTCAGGCACCATGGACGATCATCATTGCCGCGTGCCAGATCATAAAGTTTGGCCTTGGCGTTATAGGCAACCTCGTCGTCATATTCCATCTGGTTCGATATTTCGGCGACGCCAGCGCCGGTGACAGAACCCATATTGTGATACCACCAGTCGATCCGCTCTCCGGGTTTGCGGTAATCGGGTGTCCAGCCAAAGTCCGCCGGATAGATGTCGGTGGTCAGGCGGTCTTCGAACCCGTGCAACTGGTCAGGGCCGACGAAATGCATCTTGCCCGACAAACAGGTTTGATACCCGGCCCGACGCAGATGATGCGCATAGGTGGGTATAGAGGAGGCAAATTCAGCCGCATTGTCATAGACCCCTGTCAACGATGGCAATTGCCCCGACATAAACGCCGCCCGCCCCGGTGCGCAC
>JBPCWT010000377.1:0-3947 GCA_051009255.1 Ruegeria sp.
TCCCGACGATCGGTGGCATCGGACACTTGTTCGCCCAGCCAGTCGAAATACGAGATTACATCGGACATTGTGGCATATGATCCGGTGTCACGTGTGCCAAATTCCCACCCGTTGTTGGGTGCATCTATCAACTGATCGTGTGGAAGGTCTGCAAGCCGGTCAGAGAGCCAGCCAATTCCATATCCGTGGCGCGAAAATACTTTGTATGGCGAAATTGCATAGCCATCTACGCCGTAGCTGTCAATATCCAACAGCCCATGGGCGGCGTGTTGTATGCCGTCGACGATAATAAAACACTCTGGCGCGACCTCGCGAATGGTCTGGGCGATAGCGGCCACATCCATCCCCATTCCGGTCACGGGCGAACCGTGCAAGATCGTGGCAACAGATACTTCCGGCGTCATAAGCGCCCGGTAATCGTCTGCCGTGACTGTGCCCGTTTCATCGTTATGAGGTACATTCACGTATTCCAGCCCGGCAATTCTGGCCCATCGGGTTGCTGCGCTGCGGCTGGCGGGGTGTTCCAGCGAACTGCCAATCACCTTGCTGCCTTTGGGCGCATTCACGCAGGCGGTACGAATCATGCGGAACAAAAGCTCGGTACCGCTTTCGCCGACAAAGAACTGCCCTGACGAGGCGTTCATGAACACGGAAAGATCAGCCTTGGCTTTGTTGATGATATCCACCAAGGCATGGCTTGCGGCATTATCCCGGCCCTGATTGTCTGGAATTGCTGCAAATCTGGTCGAGGTCTCGACCACCGAATTCAACGTCAGCGCCCCGCCAGCGTTTTCAAAGAATACACGCTGGCCCTGAAAAGGGCAGGATTCGACATGGGCAAAGCGGGCGCGAATTTCTTCGATCAGGCCGGGTTTTTCGTGCAGCATTTGTCGTACAGTTTCCTTGTTTCGATGGGCCGCCATCAAGCGTCGGCTTCCATCAGCCTGAATATTGGCAAAGTATCAACACTGTTTACGACCTCTTGTGACGTTTCAGGATCAGAACCTCCGGCGTTTGCACTGATTTACCTTGCTTGTCGTGTGTCCGCTCCGATATTTCCTGAGGAAACGCGACTTTCCATTTGGGAGTGCTGACGATGCTATCCCGCGCGTGCCGCACATGTTTCGCGGTGCTTGCTTTTTGCGCCTTGGCAGCGACCCCGGTGCGGGCCGCCGCAGAGGATGTGCTTGTGTTTGCTGCGGCCAGCCTGAAAAACGCGATGGATGAAATTGCCGCGGAGTTTGAAAGGGAAAGTGGTCAGAACGTAACCATTTCTTTTGCTGCAACTTCTGCCCTGGCACGCCAGATACAGTTTGGTGCGCCAGCTGACCTGTTTATCTCGGCCAACAAGGACTGGATGGACGTTCTGGAAAAAGAAGGGCTGATCGACAGCAAGACTCGGGTCAATCTGGTGGGCAATGGGCTGGTACTGATAGGACAAGCGGGGATTGCCACCACCGACGTCATTGGGTCGGATTTCGAGCTGAAAGCTGCATTGGGCGGTGGGTTCCTTGCCATGGCGCTGGTGGATGCAGTCCCTGCGGGAATCTACGGAAAGACCGCGCTTGGCAATCTTGGCCTTTGGGAGAGTGTGAGTGAACACGTCGCGCAAACCGACAATGTTCGCGCAGCGCTGATGATGGTTTCGTCCGGCGCGACACCGCTGGGAATTGTGTACCGGTCTGACGCAATATCCGAGGACGAGGTCGACATTGTTGGAAGATTTCCCGCCGAGACGCATCCTCCGACTGTCTACCCGGCTGCAGCGACTGCAGGTGCCAGACCACAAGCCTTAGAGTTTCTGGACTATCTCCAGACCCGGAAGGCCCGCAAAATTTTTCTTGGTCAGGGTTTTTCCCTGGCGGGTGGGTGAGTGCATGAACTGGTTGGGACCGGAAGAATGGCAAGCCCTCATGCTGTCGCTGCGCGTGTCTTTCTGGGCAACTATTGCAACGCTCCCTCTTGGGATTTTTGTTGCTTTTGCTCTGGCGCGGTGGCGGTTTCCGGGGCGCAATCTGCTAAATGGACTTGTGCATTTGCCGCTGATCCTTCCGCCAGTTGTGACGGGGTACCTACTGCTTCTGACATTTGGTCTGCATGGGCCCATAGGCAGCTTTCTTGAGAATTTTGGTATCGTCTTTGCTTTCCGCTGGACCGGTGCGGCGTTGGCGGCTGGTATCATGGCCTTTCCTTTGATGGTTCGTGCCATTCGCCTTTCAGTCGAGGCCGTTGACCCAAAACTGGAGCAGGCAGGCGCGACGCTGGGCGCCTCTCGACCATTTGTTTTTCTTACCGTGACGCTGCCGATGATCCTGCCGGGCGTCATTGCAGGGGCGATACTGGCCTTCGCCAAGGCAATGGGAGAGTTTGGGGCAACCATTACCTTTGTGTCGAACATCCCCGGTCAGACACAGACCTTGCCGTCGGCGGTCTATGCGTTTCTGCAAGTTCCGGGTGGTGAACCGGCCGCGATGCGTCTGGTCATAATTTCGGTTGTTGTTGCAATGGGTGCGCTGCTGCTGTCCGAATACGTCGGCAGGCGCGCGGCAGCAAGGGTATCGGGATCATGAGCTTGTCCGTTCGCCTTGTTCAGCAGTTGCCGGGGATCGAGCTGAACCTTGATTTTGATGCGCCGCCGGGTGTCACGGTCTTGTTTGGTCGCTCTGGGTCCGGAAAAACCACTGTTGTAAACGCTGTGGCGGGGTTGTTGCGCCCGGATGCCGGTCGCGTCGCAATTGGCGAGTGGGTGCTGTTCGACACAGACAAAAGCCAATGGTTGCCACCCCACCGACGACGTTTGGGATACATCTTTCAGGAAGGTCGCCTTTTCCCACATCTGACAGTGCGCCAGAACTTGGCTTATGGCCGCTGGTTCGCCCCCAAGGGCGCGCGCAAGGAAAGTCCGGACAAGGTTATCCAAATGCTAGGCATTGGACATTTGCTGGACAGGCGGCCAGCAAAATTGTCCGGAGGAGAAAAACAGCGTGTGGCCATAGGTCGGGCGCTTTTGGCCAGTCCACGACTGATATTGGCGGACGAGCCACTGGCGGCCCTTGACGATGCCCGCAAGGCAGAAATTTTACCTTACTTTGAGCGGTTAAGAGACGAAGTATCCGTTCCCATTCTCTATGTCACTCATTCCGCTGCCGAAGTGGCGCGGCTGGCGACGTCTGTGGTCGCTTTGCAGGACGGCAAGATCGTGCGGCATGGCCCGGCGTCAGAAGTGTTGGCTGACCCCTCGGTTGCACCTGCGGGCGTAAGGGCGGTCGGCGCCATTCTGAGCGTCGTTGTTCACGCCCATCATGACGATGGATTGACAGAACTGGACGCAGGTGGGCACCCTCTCTTTCTGCCCCGCATCCCGCACGGCGTTGGCGAAGGGCTGCGAATTCGTATTCCAGCGCAAGAGGTTATGCTAGCCAAGACAAGACCCGAAGGTTTGTCCGCATTGAATGTGTTGCAGGGAACGGTGACAGCCATTCGAGCGGGCGAGGGGCCGGGGGCCATTGTTTCAGTTCAGACAAATTCGGGAACCGTACTTGCGCGGGTGACCCGGCGATCTGTCGCGGCATTGGACCTGAAACCGGGAAGCGACTGTTTTGCGGTGATCAAGACCGTCGCACTGGCACCCCAAGACGTTGGCGGAAGGGTGGCAATGGAAGGTGCGTAGGCGCCCGGAAAGTGTATACCGTTTGGGTTGCTTGGCAGTCCGGGTTTTACGGACGCACAGCGACAATTGAAGGACGGGTAACTTTACTCGGTAAAGAGTGCTTCTATTATTCAGAGCACGGTCATTTTTAGCGGAAAGTTGTAATGAAGCGATTTTTAAAAATTTCGGCAGTCGCAGCGATGATCGTAGCACCTGAGGTTGGGCAAGCCATTGGAATTGGTTTTGGGGTCCGACTGGGCTATCGCACCGCCGTGGCCAAGGTAAGCGATGGGGTTTT
>JBPCWT010000378.1:0-3310 GCA_051009255.1 Ruegeria sp.
CTGCTGAACCCAGCGCAGGATCAGCGGGGCCACAAACAGCATCCCGTTCGTGGCCGACAGCAGCACGCCACCCAATTGTTCGCCCAGCCCGTTCTCGATGGCAAAGATCGGCAGGTACACGACGTAAATCCACCATCCGCAGGACCGGATCATCGCGAACATGTACCCGGCCACCAACCGGGGCTGCGCGAAAAAGCGCGGTAAAAAGGCCAGCGGGTTTTTCGCCGGTCCCCGCGCCTTGGTGATCAGCTTGCCGTTGCCCATGCGCATCGCCCAAAAGATGGCCAGCATCACCGCCGCCGCCGCCGCGCTGATGACAAATGGCGCGGCTGGCCAGACCTCCATCAGCAAAACGCCTGCCATCGGCCCGGCAGTCCAGCCCAGCGCGCTGTACAGCATTCGGCTGGTCTCACAGCGGCCCAGCTCGATCTTGTTGATGTAATCCAGAACATAGGCGTTAATGCAGATAAAGGTCACCACCGCCGCGACCGTGTTCAGCGCCAGCGCCCCCACAACCGCCGCCGGGCTGCCCTGCAGTGCCAGCAGGGCACCTGCCACGAACATCAGGCACCCCCCGGCATAGGCCCACCTGCGCGGCATGAACCGAATGATGAACGGCACCATCAACCCGGCGCTCAGCGATATGACCCCCACCAGAAAGTACAGAAACGAAACCGTCGCCGCGTCACCCAGCGCCCGGTACATGGCCAGCGGAAAAACCGAAATCAGAATACCGCGAACGACCGCCTCCAACCCGGCAAGAATACCGAAATCGCGGACAGACGGGGCAGGGGCGTGGCGGACCCATTCGGGGATACGGCGTTCGTGCATGGGGCAAACTCAATTGATCTTTGCCCGCCGACTCGCACAATCGCCACCGCCCCAAATGGAAATTTGCGACACCGGCGTCGCGGCTGAACATTGCTCAGGAACTTTTTTGCCGCGCCCGCGCCTCGCGCCAGACCAATATCAATGCACCGGTCAGGATAACGGCCGATCCCAGCACGCTGACCGCATCCGGGATCACATCAAAAATGGCAAAGTCATAAAGGGCGGCGAAAATCAGCGCGGCATAGCTGATCGGCGCAACAAAAGACGCATCCGCCCGCGCCATTCCATTGACGAAACACGCCTGCGCGCAGGTCATCAGCACCCCGATCCCGGCCAGTGCGGCCCATTGCTGCGCCGAAGGTGTCTGCCATACCGCCAGCACCGCAACCGAGGCGATCACCAACCCCATGGCATTGTTTATAAACAGGATCTGTATGGGCGCCTCTCGACCAGACAACTTTTTGATGAATATCAACTCCATTCCGATCACAGCCGCCGCCGCCAGCGCCAGCAGTGCCGCTGGCTGAAAACTCTCAGGCGTCGGTCGCAACAGGATCAGCGCCCCGGACAACGCCACAGCCGCCGCAAACCACCGCCACGGGCCAACGTTTTCCTTCAGCAACGGTATCGCCAGAACCATCGCGAAAACGGGGTTCAGAAACGAAATCGCCGTGGCATCCGCCATCGGGATATAGGCAACGGATGCAAACATCAGCGTCACACCCGCCCACCCGAAACTTGTGCGCCCCACATGCAGACCCCAGTGGGGACGACGCAATGTCGGGCGCAACACGCCCACCGCCGCGACAATAACCAAAAAGGCGAACAAAAACCGCCCATGGCTGATCTGCATCGGATGCAACGGCGCACCCAACGCCCCGGTTCCCAACGCCTTGGCCAGCAGGGTCGTGGCCGCGATAAACGCAGTCGCGGCAAAGATCAGGGCCGCGGCAAGGGCCGGGTTCTGGCGCTGTGGTACAAACATTTGCCACCGGTGCGGCACACACGCACAAATGGCAAGTGCGAAAATCGCGCAGCTCTACCACCTTTTTTGCGGTCACCGAAAAAACCTGCTTTTCAGATCGAACCGGTGCCGCTACAAGGCGCACATGATCAACTCTGCGCATATCACTTTGCTCCGACGCCGACGCATTCTTGCGTAACCGGCCCGTTTGATCCCTTTGCGCTGCTCAAAATCGGCGCATTTCCCACCAAACCAGTTGACGAACCCGGCATCAGTGTATCAGTCACTGTGCTTAACCTACCGAAAAGGATGATCCGATGATCCCGTCCGTTCTGCCGACCTATAACCGCGCGCCCCTGACTTTCGTAAAGGGCGAAGGCGCTTGGCTGATCGAGGCGGACGGCCGACGTTTTCTCGATCTCGGCGCGGGAATCGCGGTAAACGCACTGGGTCACGCTCACCCGGCACTTGTCGCGGCCCTGACCGAACAGGCGCACGCGCTGTGGCATGTCTCGAACCTCTACAACATCCCGCAGCAACAGGCGCTGGCCGACAAACTGGTTGAACATACCTTTGCCGACACGGTGTTTTTTACCAATTCCGGCACGGAATCCTGCGAACTGGCCGTCAAGATGGCCCGCAAGTATTCCTATGACAAAGGTCAGCCGGAAAAGGTTGACATCATAACCTTCGACGGCTCGTTCCATGGCCGCTCCTCGGCAGGCATCGCCGCCGCCGGGTCCAAGAAAATGACCAAGGGCTTTGGCCCACTGCTGCCCGGCTTCGTGCATGTGACGTTCGGCGATCTCGACGGCGTGACAGATGCCATTACGGAAAACACCGCCGCCATCCTGATCGAACCGATTCAGGGCGAAGGCGGCATTCGCCCGGTCCCTGACGCCGAACTCAAAATGCTTCGCCAGATATGCGATGACAACGGCCTGCTGCTGATTCTGGACGAGGTACAGTGCGGCGTTGGACGTACCGGCAAGCTCTTTGCACACGAATGGGCAGGCATCACGCCGGACATCATGATGGTGGCCAAGGGCATCGGCGGCGGCTTTCCCCTGGGCGCTGTACTGGCGACCCAGGACGCGGCCTCGGGCATGACCGCAGGCACCCATGGCTCGACCTATGGCGGCAACCCGCTTGGCTGTGCCGTTGGCTGCGCGGTGCTGGATCAGGTCGCCACCCCGGCCTTTCTCGAAGGTGTCAACCGCAAGGCGGGCCTGCTGCGTCAAAAACTCGAAGGCCTGATCGCCAATCACCCCGACGTGTTCGAAGAGGTGCGCGGCTCGGGTCTGATGCTGGGCCTCAAATGCAATACACCCAATATCGACGTTGTAAACGCAGGTTACGCGCAACAGCTGATCACGGTCCCCGCCGCCGATAACGTCATCCGGCTCCTGCCGCCGCTCACTTTGACCGAAGATGACATCGCACAGGCGCTGATCCGGCTCGACAAGGCCGCCGCGCAGGTCGAGGCCGACATGGAAACCGCCTAGGCTTCATCTT
>JBPCWT010000379.1:0-3736 GCA_051009255.1 Ruegeria sp.
GAACGATGTCCCCGATAACGTCCATCGCCAGCGCCACGTCGTCTTTGAGAACGCGCGCGTAATAGGCCGTAACCTCGCGCGAGGTATAGGCGTTGATATAGCCGCCCACATCCTCGATCGCTTCGGCGATTTGCAGCGCCGAGCGCCGTTCGGTTCCCTTGAACGCCATATGTTCAAGGAAATGGGCGATGCCGTTTTGTTCGATCCGTTCATGCCGCCCACCGCCGGTTACCCAGATACCGATGGCGGCGGATTGCAGCCCCGGCATATGTTCACTGACGACGCGAAAGCCGTTGTTCAATTGGTCTTGTCTGACAGTCACTCGGCGATGTGCCTTTTGATATGATCCTCGATGGTGCCCAGATCGTTTGCGATGCGGGTCACCCGTTCCGGACGTTCATACAGATCAGACATCCGAGAGGGAAGAGGCGGATGCACGTCGCTGGCCTGTTCGACAGCCGCCGGGAATTTTGCCGGATGCGCGGTGGCCAACGTGATCATCGGCACGTCGGCGGCGCGGTGATCTTCGGCGACCTTGATGCCAACGGCGGTGTGCGGACACACCAGTTCGCCGCTTTGGGCCAGCGTGGATTTTATGGTCGCAAGTGTTTCATCCTCGGACACGCGGTCAGAATCGAAGTTTTCGCGCAAAGCGCCAATGGCCCCCTGGCTGACGTTGAAACCGCCTTGTTTCAGTTCGTCCATCAACTGCGCAACCGCGCTGCCATCTTCGTCATAGGCATAGTAAAGTGCGCGTTCAAAGTTGGAACTGACCTGAATATCCATCGACGGGCTGATCGATGGAATGGTGTCGCCTTTGAAATAGCCCTGCCCCGACAAGCAGCGGTGCAGGATGTCATTCTGGTTGGTTGCCACGACAAGCCGATCAATCGGCAGGCCCATGCGCTTGGCGATGAAGCCCGCGAAGATGTCGCCAAAATTGCCGGTTGGCACGGTAAAGCTGACCTTACGGGGCGGTGCGCCAAGGCTGGTGGCGGCAGAAAAGTAATAGACCACCTGCGCCAGTACGCGGGCAAAGTTGATCGAGTTCACACCCGCCAGTTTCACACTGTCGCGAAAATCAAAATCGTTGAACATATCTTTGACAGCGGCCTGACAATCGTCGAAATCGCCGTCAACGGCCAGCGCATGCACGTTGCTGTTCGCAGGGGTGGTCATCTGCCGGCGCTGCACCTCGGACACGCGGCCATGGGGAAACAGGATAAAGACATCCACAGCATCAAGACCGCGAAAAGCCTCGATCGCGGCTGAACCCGTGTCGCCACTGGTCGCGCCAACGATGGTTACCCGGTCACCACGCCGTTTCAGGGCCACCTGAAACAGCTGTCCGATCAGCTGCATCGCGAAGTCCTTGAAGGCCAGCGTCGGGCCGTTGAACAATTCGAGCAAAAAGTGGTTTTCGTTCAGTTGCTTTAGCGGCGCGCGCGCATCGTGACCAAAACCCTGATAGGCACGGGCGATGATGGCTTTGAACTCGTCCTCGGCAAAAGATTCGCTGACATAGGGCCACATCACGCGAAAGGCGATATCTTCATATTGAAGACCGGCAAGTGCCGCGATTTCGTCCTGTGTCATCACCGGAATTTCGGCTGGCAGGTACAATCCGCCGTCGCGTGCAAGGCCGGTCAACATCGCCTCTTCAAATGTCAGTTCGGGCGCTTGCCCTCGGGTCGAGATGTATTTCATTGAATTTCACTCTCAGAAGAGGCGCGGCTGCGCCACAGGAAATATCCGGTCATTGCGGCCCAGACCAGAGCAAGGCCAAACCACGTAATTGCGTATTGCAAGTGGTCGTTGGGGATGCCAGCCGTATCGACTGGCAGCGGGGTAATGTTCGGGTCCGTCCGGCTGCGCGCGATCAGCATTACCGGATCAGCGCCCAATGCGGCGGCCAGTGCGGGCACATCACGCGCAAACCAGATGTTCTCGTCCAAATCAGGGGCCGGTGTATAGCTGTCGATCTCGTCCGGCCAGTGCAAGTTGCCGGTAACGTCCATCGCACCGATCTGGCGCTGGGTCTGCTTGGCTGTGGTTGGAACAAAACCCCGGTCGATCAGAATTGTACGGTCTTTTGTCTGGAACGGTGCAATGATGCGGTAACCCGGACCGACCTGTTTGACCGACACCAACACGTGAACTTCGCCATCCAGCATCTGACCCGAAACGGTCACGGGCAAAAACCGGCTGTCATTGACCGTGGCGTTATCAGGCAGTGCCACCGGATCGCCGGAAATCTGCGCATCGATTTCGGCAAGCAAGCTTTGTTTCCATGCCAGACGCTGAACCTGCCATGTTCCCAGCCAAAGCAGCACCGCCAGACCGGCGACGCCAAAAATCAGCAGGAACAGAATGCGGCGCATGTCAGGACCGTGATTGGTTACAAAAAAGCTTTGTCAGAGCCGGCGCCTTGTTAAGGGTTGCACATGTAAAATTGCAACCACGCAATTGTAATGAAGGCAATCCGGCCCCTGTCAGGGAATGAAAAAAGCCGCCCGGAAGCGGCTTTTCCCAAAATTCGTCGTATTGATCCGACATCACATCAGCGGCGCTTGTCCCCAGATGTAGACAGCGAAGAACAGGAACAGCCAGACAACGTCAACAAAGTGCCAGTACCAGGCCGCTGCTTCGAAGCCTACGTGCTTTTCCGGGGTGAAATCGCCGCGAAGTGCGCGGATCAGACAGACCGTCAGGAAGATCGTCCCGATAATGACGTGAGCGCCGTGGAAACCGGTTGCCATGAAGAAGTTCGAATAGAACTGATCGCCGCCAAATTCCCAACCTTCGTGGTTCAGCAGTTCGGCATATTCGTATGCCTGAAGAACCGTGAAGATCACGCCAAGGAAAATACCGATTGCCAGACCCTGAATCAGCGCCTTGCGATCATTGTCGTGCACTAGGGCATGGTGCGCCCAGGTAATCGCACAGCCAGACAACAGCAGAACCAGCGTGTTGATCAGCGGCAGGTGGAACGGATCAACTGCTTGAATATCCGGCTGGATGTATTCGGTGCCCGCGTAATCGTACATCGGGTACATGCGGTGTTTGAAGAACGACCAGAACCAGGCGAAAAAGAACATCACCTCGGACATGACGAACAGGATGAAGCCATAGCGCAGTCCGATGCGCACGACAGGCGTGTGATCACCGACGCGGCTTTCGGTTACAACGTCCGACCACCAGGCGAACATGGTGTAAAGAACACCAACAAGCCCTGCCCAGAACATAAAGGGCGTTATGCCATGCATCCAAAGGACGGCCCCGAATAGCATCACAAAGCCGCTGCCTGCGCCGATCAGCGGCCAGATCGACGGGTTCAGAATGTGGTAGTCATGGTTTTTTGCGTGTGCCATCAGCGTCCCTCACCTACAGGCGTTAGTTCGTGTTTGTTTTTGCCTGCGCATCAAGGGCGGCGTAGCCCTCGGGCAGGTCTATTTCGTAGAAAGTATACGACAGAGTGATCGTATGCACATACTTGGATTCAGGGTCATCGACGATTTCCGGATCAACAAAGAAGGTCACGGGCATTTCGACCCGTTCGCCCGGTTGCAGCACCTGTTCATCAAAACAGAAGCAGGCGATTTTCTGAAAATACCCGCCAGCTGCATATGGCGTCACGTTATAAGACGCCTGCCCTGCGATGGGTTTGTCGGTTGGGTTGTAAGCCTCGTAGAAGGCCAGACCGGTTTCACCAATGCGAATTTTCATCTCGCGTTCG
>JBPCWT010000380.1:0-4142 GCA_051009255.1 Ruegeria sp.
GCATAAGGGCAAATGTAAATCGCCCACGCATCCCCGAAGAGTAGGTCGCCAAAGGCTGATTGAAATATTCGCCAAGATCGCAAAGCCACATACAATATGCTTCGACGTAATCCGGATCCATGCCGTAAATCTTAGCGATATACCGAGAGTTTTCGAGCGCGGATAAGCGATTTGATACGCCACCCGTAAACCCCATCGGAAATGAAACGCGGCATTCGCGGCGAATTACGCCCTCGTCCGGTTTTTCAAGACCAGCCATCATGTTGATCAGTGTGGTCTTTCCGGTGCCATTGGGCGCAAGCACCCCAAGCGATTTCCCAAGTTCAACCCGAAACGAAACCCGATCCAGGATCACCTTGCGGCGCACCCCGGTCCAGAAGGATTTGCTGACATTGTCGAACTCTAGCATTCACTGCCCGTTTATCTTTCTGTTTGGGTCGGTTGTTTCTGTCCAAATAAAAGACGGTAATTGTTACCGATCCATGGTGGTCACATTATGTCGAAATGTGAAACAAATGTTCAATGCTTGCAGGTGGCTAAATACAAGTTTGAATCAAATGGTGTCGGATGAGTTCACTCCCAGATGAAATTCGGGCATGCCGGTTGTGTGCAGAACGGTTCAGTATCACCGAAACGAGGCACGAGCCACGGCCCGTTGTCTGGTTTCGTCCCGGTGCAAAGCTACTGATTGCAGGACAAGCGCCCGGTGCGCGGGTTCACATGTCAGGCAGGCCATTCACCGACCCTTCAGGCGACAGGCTGCGACAGTGGCTGAGGATCAACGAGGACGTTTTTTACGACTTGTCAAAAGTTGCGATCGTACCCATGGCGTTTTGCTTTCCCGGCTACGACGACCGAAAAGCCGATCTGCCGCCGCCACCGATCTGCCGACGAACATGGCATGACAAGGTAATGTCAGAGTTGGGAAATGTTCCATTGACCGTGCTGGTTGGTGGTCATGCGCACAAATACCATCTGGGCGCTGAAACACGCGTGACGGATACCGTCCGCAACTGGGGGGACCATGCGCCGCGCGTCTTTGCCTTGCCTCATCCGTCATGGCGCAATACGGCATGGCTCAAGAAAAACCTGTGGTTCGAGGCAGATTTGCTACCGGTTCTGCGTGCACGGGTACAAGAGGTTCTTAATGACTGAGATTACCGCACTGGACAAAGCGCATGCCGCGATGGAGGCCGACCCGCAGAACGATGCTGCGCGCCTGCGGTTTTTTGAACGATTGGCCGGCAGCGAATTGTTCTTGTTACTGACGGAAGAAGCGCGTGACGAGAACATAACGCCTGAATTGTTTGACGTTGCCGATGGTCAATTTGTTCTGGCCTTTGACCGCGAAGACCGGCTGGCACGGTTTTTCGGTCGCCCCGCGCCTTACGCAGCGTTGTCCGGGCGCGTCCTGTCTTCGATGCTGGCGGGGCAGGGTGTTGGTATCGGCCTAAATCTTGAAGTCGCCGAGTCGTCTATCCTGATACCGGCAGAAGCTCTCAACTGGCTGGCAGAAACCTTGCTGCACACACCGACGGAGGTGCGATCAAACCTGGCCGAAGTTTTCGCCCCGGCTGGTTTACCTGAAACACTTCTGACGGCGCTGGATACCAAGCTGGCAACAGCCGTAGGTTTGGCGCAGACGGCCTATCTGGTTGGCACTGGCGACGATAAGGGCGGGCGTGGGCATTTGTTGGGCTTTATTGGCACCATGGATGGGGCCGAGGCAGCCCTGGCCAAAGCCGCGTCCGAGGCGCTGACGTTTTCAGGCGTCGAGGCCGGATCGATGGACGTGGGGTTTTTTGCGCCGGATGATCCGACAGCACAGAAACTGGCCAGCGTTGGATTGCGATTTGACCTGCCGCAACCCGAAGAACGCGTTCACGTCAGCGCCGCGCCCGGAAGTGATCCCGCAAAGCCGCCGATACTGAAGTCGTAGGGCCACAAGTGAATACTCAATCGCGGCCATTCAACCAAAATCGCTTACTTTGCCGCGATGTTCAGCTTGTCTTGTGTGCGGTTTTCGAAATCACTTGCATCATGACGTTCGCGCAATTGCAGATGAGGTTCGCCTGACGTGCGGTTGACCATTCGGCCCCGGCTTACGGCAGGTCGCGCTTCGACCAGCTTGGCCCAACGCAGAACATTCGAATAAGAACTGACATCCAGAAAATCTGCTGCGTCGTACATGCGTCCCAGCACCATCTGCCCGTACCACGGCCAAATGGCCATATCGGCAATCGAGTACTCTTCTCCGGCGATGTACGTCCTGTCAGCAAGTTCTCTGTCCAACACGTCTAGCTGGCGCTTGGCTTCCATCGCGAATCGATTGATCGGGTACTCCCATCTTTCCGGCGCATAGACGTAGAAATGGCCAAATCCACCCCCTAAGAAGGGGCCGCTGCCCATCTGCCAAAAGACCCAGTTCATCACTTCGGTTCGAGCTGCCCCGTCTTTGGGAAGGTACTCTCCGAACTTTTCAGCCAGATGAAACAGGATTGATCCGCTTTCAAAAACGCGAACAGGTTTACCGCCAGAGCGATCCCACAAAGCGGGTATCTTGGAGTTTGGGTTGGCTTTGACAAACCCGGACGAGAACTGCTCGCCTTTGCCGATTTGGACTAGCCAAGCGTCGTACTCTGCGCCTGAGTGTCCTAATTCCAGCAGCTCTTCCAGCATCACCGTTACCTTGACGCCATTCGGTGTTGCCAAGGAATACAGTTGTAATGGATGTTTGCCGACAGGCAGGTCCTTTTCGTGCGTGGCCCCGGCAATTGGCCGGTTGATGTTGGCGAAACGACCGCCGTTTTCGGTGTCCCAGGTCCAGACCGTGGGCGGTGAGTAGGTGGAGGTCTCGCTCATCGCGCGCCTTTCTTGCCAGTTTCGGGCTGCCTGCCCAGTCGTGACAGAATTAGTATTGCAATCTGTCGAGTCCAACCCCTGAATTTGGATTGTTTCTGAAACATAAGCCGGTTTTGCCTCACAATTTCTCGTGGCGTGTCACAGGCGCGCGAGCACTGCTTCGCAAACGGGAATATTTTCATATTGTCGTCTCAGCCCAAACACACTGACAGATTGCGCTTATTTGACCTGAAGGGATCCCGAAATGAAGAAATTTGTATTGAGCACTTTTACAGCCGTTGTGCTTGCTTTCCCGGCTTTTGCCGGACCCCAGTACGTCGACGGCACTGGCTTTGCCGTATCCGGCTATGATGTTGTGGCGTATCGCGGCCTCCAACAGGTGCCGGTAGGTCAGTCCCAACCTGAACCTGTTCGGGGCAAATCAGACTTTACCGCAGAATACAATGGTTCGACATGGGCGTTTGCGTCCGCTGAAAACCGAGATCAGTTTTTGGAAAACCCGGCCTATTACGCACCTCAGTTTGACGGCCACTGCGCCTATGGCGTTTCGAAAGGTGGAAAAGTCCCGGCGAACCCGAATTTATGGCGGATCGTCGATGACAAGCTTTACCTGAACATTACGGATGTTGTCGTCGGTTTCTGGGAAGAAGACGTGCCGGGCAATATCAATCTGGCTAATGGAAACTGGCCGGGCATCGAGCCATCGGACGCATCGACCAGTGTTATTCCGAAATGGACATCTGAAGGCCCGATTGCGAATTGCTGAAATCCAGATAGCAAAGCGAAGCCCGGGCAAATAGTCCGGGCTTTGATTTCTTAATGCACTGTCCTGTCAGATTTCGGTTTGTCAGCGTCTGCCGAGAACCTGATCTTTACACTCTTGGCGCCTGGAAATTTTCTCAGGCGAATGGGTTCTGGAACGTCGATCTCGCCAAATCCTGAATTCTTGGAGTTAAAGGTAAGAACTTCGAAATCCTTCTTGTTCGCGGCAGATAGAATCGAAGTTGGCAGCGCCACCCTGTTAGAGCCTTCGACAACCGGCGTAGGAATATAGTATATCAGGTTACGACCAAGGCTTCCTATAGCATCGGGAATATGGTCCGATGGTGAAGCCGCACAGTCGCTGGACGTTGCAGGGTCTGCGTTTAGCATTCCGCGACATGCACTGGTGTCATCGTCATTCAAATTTGTTACGCGCGATTGTACCGTTGGTCGCCTTGGCGTTGCAGATGCTTCGTCGTCATAGTCCTTTCCGGCCAATCCCTCTGCGCGCAGAAAAT
>JBPCWT010000381.1:0-8979 GCA_051009255.1 Ruegeria sp.
AGACAGAGATGGCTCGCACGCCCGAGCGCGTGCGTGATCTGCTGATGCAGGTCTGGCAACCCGCAAAGAAACGCGCCGATAATGACGCAGATATCCTGACGGAACTGATGCAAGCAGACGGTGCGAACGGGCCGCTGGAGGCATGGGATTGGCGCTATTACGCAGAAAAGCGGCGCAAGTCAGAACATGATCTGGATGATGCAGCGCTGAAGCCGTATCTACAGTTGGACCGCATGATCGAAGCAGTCTTTGCCTGCGCAAACCGCTTGTTCAACCTGGAATTTGCTCCGTTGGAGGTGCCACTTTATCACCCTGATTGCAGGGCATGGAACGTGACGCGCGATGGCCGCCACGTCGCCGTGTTTATCGGGGATTTCTTTGCGCGCGGGTCAAAGCGGTCAGGGGCCTGGTGCAGTGCGATGCGCAGTCAGGCAAAGTACCCGAAAGAGCAGTCGCCCATTGTCATCAACGTTTGCAATTTCGCCAAGGGGGACCCAGCTCTTTTGTCATTTGACGATGCACGCACGCTGTTTCACGAATTTGGTCATGCATTGCATCAGATGTTGTCCGATGTGACCTATGACAGCGTATCCGGAACCAGCGTAGCCCGCGATTTCGTTGAGTTGCCAAGTCAGCTCTATGAACACTGGCTGGAGGTTCCCGAGGTGTTGGCGGAATTTGCGACACATGCTGAAACCGGCGAGCCCATGCCGCAAGAGATGCTGGAGAAGGTTCTGGCCGCAGCCAATTTCGATCAGGGTTTCCAGACGGTTGAATATGTGGCCTCGGCTCTGGTCGATCTGGCGTTTCACGAGGGCAAGGCACCCGCGGATCCGATGGAAAAGCAGGCCGAGGTGTTGTCGGAAATCGGAATGCCCCGTGCCATTCGGATGCGCCACGCTACGCCGCACTTTGCGCATGTGTTTGCGGGTGATGGCTATAGTTCGGGTTACTACAGCTATATGTGGTCCGAAGTTATGGACGCAGATGCTTTTGAAGCGTTTGAAGAGGCCGGAGGTGCATTCGATCCCGAAAAAGCCAAAGCGCTGGAAGAAAATATTCTGTCCAAAGGCGGTTCGTACGAAGCCGAGGAACTGTATCTGGCTTTTCGTGGCAGGATGCCCGGCGTTGAGGCGTTGTTAAAAGGGCGCGGCCTGATCGCTGCCTAAGGGCAATTTCCTCGAAAAGGGCGGAAAATTGAGAAATGCGCAACCCTTCCTCGACCAGTTTCAGTATCCCAGTTTCCTGTCCACCAGATGCAGGAAAGGCTCTCCTGCTTCGCCACGGCGGATGTTTTCACAGATTACCTGCGCTGCCGTCTCGGGCCGGGTTTCCGATGCGATATGCGGCGTAACTGTTACATTGGGATGCGCCCAATATGGGTGGTCGGGTGGCAATGGCTCGGTTCGAAAAACGTCCAAAGTTGCGTGACCAACGTGGCCAGAGTTCAGTGCAGCCAACAATGCGTTATCATTGATCAGTGGGCCGCGCCCCGGATTGATGATGCGGGCACCGGCGGGTAAATGAGCAATTGTATCTGCATTCAGCGTGTTTTCAGTGGCAGGTGTATTTGGCAAAAGCAAAACAACAATGTCTGCTTGGCTTAACGCATTTCGCAATCCGTCGGGCCCGTATTGGCAGGCAACTCCGGGGATGTGTTTAAGTGTACGGCTCCAGCCTGTGACGTTGAAATTCAGCGCCGCCAACGCACGCGCAACAGCCTCTCCCAGCGCGCCAAGCCCAAGAATGCAGATATGGCGATCGTCCGCCAATGGCGGCACCTCAACGCGCCATTCACCATTCAGCCCGTGAATATGGGCATCCATTCCCAGATGATATCGCAGTACATGACCGACGACCCATTCGGTCATGCCTTGCGTCAGGCCATGATCGACCATGCGGGCAAGCGGCACGTTCAGAGTTTTGTTGTCCGCGATTGTCTCCACCCCCGCCCAAAGGCTGAGCACCGCTCTCAGACGAGAATAAGGGGTAAAGTCCTGCAACCCGCCATTTGGGGCATACACGACGTAATCGACCCCTGCTGGATCAGCTTTGGTCGAAAGGTTAAATTTCAACCCGGCTTGCGACAGGCCTTCTGTCAACAAGGGTTCGTAAACAGGCCAAAGCGCAGGTCGCGCAGAAAACAAGACATTCACGGTCATCAGGCGTCTTTCGATCTATCGAGGGCGATGAATGTGGGCACTTTGCACAATCCCGAATGCAGCCATAAGAACCAGCATTGCCGAGCCGCCGTAGCTGACCATTGGCAGCGGAACGCCCACAACCGGCGCAAGCCCCATTACCATCGACATATTGACCGCAAAGAACAGGAAGAAATTGAGCGATATTCCAAGCGTCACAAGCGAAGAATATCGGTCCTTTGTCGCCAGCGCCGTGAACAGACAAAATACAAGGATAAGGCCATACAGCACCAGCAGAGAGATTCCGCCAACAAAACCAAACTCTTCAGCCAGCGTCGTAAAGATAAAATCGGTATGCTTTTCAGGCAGAAAATTCAGCCGCGATTGCGTTCCTTGCATAAAGCCGCGACCGTTCCACCCGCCCGATCCCAATGCGATCTTGGATTGCGTGATGTGATAACCGGCACCAAGCGGGTCGGTGGACGGATCCAGAAATGTGTCGATCCGCCGGAACTGATAGTCCTTTAGCAGTTGCCAGTCCGTCCCGCGGCTTTTGAATACGGTTGAAACCAACCCTACGCCTGCGGCGATAACAACAGCGAAATAGGCCCAGTGCACACCTGCCAGAAACATCAATCCTCCGCCTGCGGCCAACAGCAAGATAGATGTGCCGAGATCCGGCTGGCGTAAAACCATGAAGGTTGGAATGAGGATCAGAATGACCGGGGCTATCACCCAGACGGGTCGAGATATCTTTTTTTCCGGCAACCAATCGTAATAGGCGGCCAACAGCATAACCAACGTCACCTTCATCAACTCCGATGGCTGCAATCGCATGAATCCCAGGTCGATCCAGCGTTGGGCACCCATTCCGACTGTTCCGAAAAGTTCGACAAGCACCAGCAGGCCTATTGAGACGAGATAAGCCACCACCGACATGTTGCGCCAGAACCAGATAGGTACCATCGCAATCACGAACATGACTGCCAGACCCAATCCGAAACGCTCCATCTGGGGTTCTGCCCAAGGCATCCAGGAACCACCGGCAACAGAATAGAGCATGAGGAAGCCGGCACTTGCCACGCTGATCAATAGCAGCGTGAGCGGCCAGTTCATGAACAGAACCTTGCGCAGTCCCGATGGCGTGGATTTGACTGCGTATTCAAGATAACTCATGCGCGGTCCTTTTCGTCGGGACGCGCTTTGGGTCGGCGATCACCTTCCAGCTTTTTCTGCTGTTCCTTAATGCGTTCCCGGTCTGCAACCGGATAAGCCTCGAGCGGTGGTGTTCCATCATACAGCGCCTGCAGCATGATATCCCGCGCAATTGGTGCAGCCGCCTTGGACCCGCCGCCGCCATGTTCGACGACGACAGAGATCGCGTATTTCGGTTTGTCAAACGGAGCAAAGCATACAAACAGCGCGTGGTCGCGGCGTTCCCATGGCAGGTCTGCGTTGCGAATGACACCCGCGGCCCGTTCGGCCGCTGTAATGTTGCGAACCTGGCTTGTTCCAGTTTTCCCCGCCATTCGAAATTCGTCGGCAATGATCCGGCTGCGATATGCTGTACCACGGCGATCGTTCGAAACCGCGAACATTGCGTCGCGCACCTGATTCAGGTTGTTCCGGTTGATGTCCAGCGGTTCACCGGCGCCAGATGGCTGCTCGATACCATCAACGGTACGTACAAGGCGTGGCGATACGGCGCGACCCGTTGCAATCCGGGCGGACATCACCGCCAGTTGCAATGGCGATGCGAGCATGAATCCCTGACCGATCGAGGCATTGGCAGTGTCACCGACCAGCCAACCTTCGCCATGAGTGCGCGATTTCCAATCCTGATTAGGTGCCAAACCTTCGGCCACCGCCGACATCGGGATGTCATGTTTAACGCCCAGCCCGAATTTGCGCGCCATCTCTGAAATCTTGTCGATCCCTACCCGCAGGGCCACGTCATAGTAAAAGACGTCACAACTCCGCTTCAGCGACGTCTCAAGGTCCACGGTTCCATGACCGCCGCGTTTCCAGCAGTGAAAGCGGCGACTTCCCACCTTTAGGTGTCCGGGGCAATAAACCGTGTTGTTGGGGTTGATCACACCTGCTTCAAGCGCGGCCATTGCCGTTATCATCTTGAACGTCGAACCGGGCGGGTAGGTGCCTTGAACCGTTTTGTTCGCCAGCGGGCGATACTGATCTTGTGTCAGAGCGCGGTAATCTGCAACTGAAATCCCACGGACAAACAGGTTCGGATCAAAGCTTGGCGCCGAACTGATGGCCCGCAGATCGCCTGTTTCGCAGTCGATCACAACGGCGGCGGCGCTTTCTCCTCTCAGCCGTGCCTGAGTGTATTGCTGAAGATTGGCATCCACGGAAAGTTGCAGGTCGGCCCCAGCCGAACCCTCTCGCCGGTCCAGTTCGCGCATGACCCGGCCCGTCGCGTTGACTTCGACCCGTTTGGCACCGGCCTTGCCGCGCAAGTCGTCTTCTCTTTTTGCTTCAAGCCCAACTTTGCCGATCTGAAACCGGGGTATGTGGAGAACTGGTTCTGGGTCCGTCATCTGGCTCAGATCGTAATCGCTCACAGGACCTACATATCCCACGACATGTGCAAAATCTTCGTACCGGGGATATTGTCGCGTCAGACCGACCTCGGGTGTGACACCTGGAAGAGCAGGCGCATTAATCGCAACTTTCGAGATATCTTCCCATGTCACCTGATCGGCCAATGTGACAGGCAGGAAGGGTGCCGACCGGCGCATTTCGGTTCGAGCCCGCTCAATTTCTTCTTCGTTGAGGGGGATAAGTTCGGACAGTTTGGCGATAACTCTGTCAACGTCACCCGCGTCTTCGCGCACGATGACAATCCGGTACGACGGTGAATTCTGGCCTATGATTCGCCCGTTTCGATCATAAATCTGGCCCCGGTTTGGTGGGATAAGCCGGATGTTTATGCGGTTCTCCTCGGCCAGCAGACGATACTGATCTGCCTGATCAACCTGCATGAACCGCATTCGCGTCGCCAATGCACCAATAAAACCGGCCTGCAATCCGCCCAGCACCAATGCCCGGCGGGAAAACCGCTTATGTGCAAGGCCAAGGTCCTTTTGATTTCGTTTCACGCGCGACCTCCTAATGCTTCGGGGTCAGAGGCAGAAACGCGTCGAACACCAAACAGTGCTTGGGTCGCAAGAACCATCAGTGGGTAAACAGTTATCGTTAGAACCAGTTGGAAAAGAGCCGGTCCAAGAGCAACCTGCTGCACCGATACAATGGAAAGAACGGTCCGGTTTGCCACAAAAATCAACGACATCACGGCACCAACCGAAATCCATTCGCCGACAAAACCAATGTCACGCATGCCCGGTGCAGCGGATCGCAGATACGCCGTTCCACCAACAACAAGCGCGGCCAGCAATCCGGGTGGGCGCTGTAACAACAGGTCGGCCACCAGCATGACCAATGCGACGCTCAGCGTCGGGACAAGCTCTGGTCTGCGAAGAACCCAGGCAAAGGTCATTGCGATAAGAAGATCGGGAAAAGGCCAGCGATCTGGTTGCGTGTCCAAGGGCAGCAGATGCAGGAACAGGATCAGAACCGCGATCAACAGGAACAATCCGCGTTTGAACCAGGTTTGTGAGGTAGCTTTACCCATCAGCAGCCTCATCCGGTGCTAGGGCTGCCTCGGGACGCATCGGGCCCACGATACCGCCAGGGTCACGAATGGGTTCGGCAGAGTGAAAGCGAAGCACGCGCAGAAATTCCAGGCGTTCAA
The DNA here is from genome assembly GCA_051009255.1 of Ruegeria sp. Classification (GTDB taxonomy): domain Bacteria; phylum Pseudomonadota; class Alphaproteobacteria; order Rhodobacterales; family Rhodobacteraceae; genus Ruegeria. Next base: position 5,914 of record JBPCWT010000381.1, read on the forward strand.
AATCGGCTGACAGTCGAACCCTCAATCTGCCACCGGGATCAACTGCGATCTGGCCCACCAACAGGCCGGCAGGGAATACACCACCATCGCCCGAGGTAATCACGCGGTCGCCTGGGCGCACAAGTTCCCGATTTTCCAGGAATTCGACCACGGGCGCTGCTGAATTGTCCCCGGCAATCAATGCTGTTTGTCCCGATGGCTGGATAGTCGCCGGTATTGCGCTGGAGGGATCTGTCAGAAGGATGACGCGGGCGGTGTTTGAACCCACACCGGATATCCGACCAACCAAACCAATACCGTCCATAGCCGCCCAGCCGTCAACGATACCATCCCGTTGACCAACGTTCAGCAGAACCGATTGCCGGAATGGCGAGCCGCTGTCGGCCATTACAACGCCGGTCACGTAAGTCAGGCGCGGATCAAGCCGCACATTGTTCAGGTCCAGAAGGCGGGCGTTTTCCTGCTCCAATTGCAGGGCGGCTTCTTTCCACGCGCGCATTCGGCGTAATTCGCTGCGCAATTCCTGGTTTTGTTCGCTCAGGCGCTGATAGCTTTGGAAATCCCGAACTAGGTTTACACCTGCCGTAACAGGCACCATTGCCCATTCCATAGATGGCACAACCTTGTCCACGACCTGCGCGCGAAACCGTTCCACACGCGGGCTGTCGATGCGCCAAACAAGGAAAATTGCCGTCAGGCACAGCAAAACGACCCCTAGAAGCAATCGGCGCAGGGGTGTTGCATAGTCCTCGCGCTGTGATCGGTCCTTTGACACAGGACTCCTTCCGGTGCTGCTCGCGCCGTTTGTCTGACCCTCTTACAACAGGGTGCGCCCCTCAGCTTTCGTAGTCAATCGCGTGGCGCAGTTGTTTTTCGTATTCCAGCGCTTTTCCGGTTCCCAGCGCCACGCAGTTCAGGCTTTCATCCGCAATGGATACGGCCAGACCGGTCTGCTCGCGCAATGCAAGATCCAGATCACCCAGCAATGCGCCGCCGCCGGTCAGCATTACCCCGCGATCCACGATATCTGCGGCCAGATCGGGAGGGGTCGTTTCCAGTGCCGTCATTACGGCCTCGCAAATGGCCTGAACAGGCTCTGACAGGGCCTCGGCCACCTGGGCCTGGCTGATTTCGATTTCCTTTGGAACGCCATTCAACAGATCACGGCCACGGATGTGCATTGATTGTCCGCGCCCGTCATCGGGCATACGTGCGGTGCCGATCGTGGTCTTAATGCGCTCTGCGGTTGATTCACCAACCAGCAAATTTTGTTGGCGACGCAAATATGAAATAATTGCTTCGTCCATTCGGTCGCCACCAACACGAACGGACCGTGCATAGACGATATCGCCCAACGACAGAACCGCGACTTCGGTTGTGCCGCCACCGATATCAACAACCATGTTCCCGGTTGGGTCGGTAATGGGCATACCCGCACCGATTGCCGCCGCGATTGGTTCGGCGATCAGTCCCGCGCGACGTGCACCAGCCGACAGAACAGATTGACGAATGGCGCGTTTTTCAACCGGGGTCGCCCCATGTGGAACGCAAACGATGATCTTGGGCTTGGAGAATGTCGACCGTTTGTGCACCTTGCGGATGAAATGTTTGATCATTTCCTCGGCTGTATCAAAGTCGGCAATCACGCCTTCCCGCATCGGTCGGATCGCTTCGATTGAGCCGGGCGTTCTGCCCAGCATCAGCTTGGCGTCTTCGCCGACGGCCAAAACTTTCTTGACGCCGTCCTTGACATGATAGGCCACGACCGAGGGTTCTGACAGGATTACTCCGCGCCCCTTTACGTAAACCAACGTATTTGCTGTCCCCAGGTCGATTGCCATGTCCGCTGTGAACAGGCCGCCCAGATTGCCGAAGATCCCCATGATTTTCCTGATCCTGCTTGCCAGAATTTTCTACTGCCCGCGACTCGACGGTTCCGGGACGGATGACTTATAGGTTGCCAAGCCGCCCGGTAAAAGGGCTGATTCCGCGTAAACCAGCGCCTTTCCGCCTCATTGGCAAGGACTTTAGAAGGCAAGATGCTCTCTTATCAACACATTTACCACGCAGGAAATCTGGCGGATGTGCAAAAGCACGCTTTGTTGGCGCGGATGCTGGATTATCTTACACAAAAAGATAAACCGCTTAGCTACATTGAAACGCATTCAGGGCGCGGCTTGTACCAACTCGACTCGGCCGAGGCTTTGCGGACGGGTGAGGCAGCGGCAGGTATCGAAAAGGCACAAGACGAAGCCTGGTTCGATGCAATGCACCCATTGTCACGCGCGGTCGGTGCAGTGCGGGCACGTCACGGCAAAATGGCTTATCCGGGCTCACCGTTGATCGCGGCCAATTTGTTGCGGGATCAGGACAAAACCCACCTTGCCGAATTGCATCCTCGGGAACATACCGAACTGTCCAAAGTCATGGCGGATCAAAATGCCAGGGTCTATCGACAGGACGGGTACGCGTTGGCCCATTCGCTTCTACCGCCGATCCCTCGGCGCGGTTTGCTGCTCATAGATCCGAGTTACGAAGTCAAAACAGAGTTTGACCGTTTGCCCGGGCTGATCGCAAATCTGCATCGCAAATGGAATGTTGGCGTAATTGCTTTGTGGTATCCTGTTCTGGCCGATGGTCGGCACCGGCCGATGATCGCGGCGCTGGAACAGCTGAAACTGCCAAAAACAATAGCGCATGAGGTGCATTTCCCAGCCGTCAAGGAAGGGCACCGGATGACGGGTTCAGGCATGTTCATCATTAATGCCCCGTTCGGTTTGATTGATGAGACTCGTTTGCTTGACCAGTTGTTCAAGCAATTGTCTGCGAACCAGAAAACCACAAAATCCTGAAATGTGGCGGCGCAAACGCCGGGCCACACGCCAAACGTGTGCATTCAAATTTTCTTGTTTGTTAGAGGTCGTTGACACTAGGATCAGCGCAGGGGGAAATATATGGATCGCCGACTTGCCGCCATTCTCGCTGCCGACATGGTGGGGTACAGCCGTTTGATGGATATTGACGAGCAGGGTACGCTGGCCCGGCTGCGGACGCATCGTATCGAAC
>JBPCWT010000382.1:0-12081 GCA_051009255.1 Ruegeria sp.
CACGCGCAACAAAATCATGGCAACAATGCCTTCCATCTGTCGATTTGCGCACGGACCTGAGTCGGTGCCGTGCCGCCATAAGACTGACGGGAGTTTACCGAATTTTCCACGCCAAGAACAGAATAGACATCCTGCGTCATATCAGCATGAACCGACTGCATGTCATCCAGTGACAAGTCCGGCAGGTCGCAACCCTTGCTTTCGGCCATTGCGACCAGCGACCCGGTAACGTGATGCGCGTCCCTGAACGGTAGACCCAACACGCGCACCAGCCAGTCAGCAAGATCGGTTGCGGTCGAGAAACCGGACCCCGCAGCAGCGGCAAGGCTGTCACGGTTGGCGGTCATATCCCTGACCATGCCTTCCATTGCGGCCAGTGCCAGCATCCAGTTGTCGGCGGCATCAAAAACCTGTTCCTTGTCTTCCTGCATGTCCTTGGAATAGGCCAGCGGCAGCCCCTTCATCACCATCATCAATGCGGTGTTCGCGCCAAAGATACGGCCCACTTTGGCGCGGATCAGCTCTGCCGCGTCGGGGTTTTTCTTTTGTGGCATGATCGACGACCCGGTTGAAAACCGATCGGACAGCATGACAAAGCGGAACTGGGCCGATGACCAGATCACAAGCTCTTCGGCGAAACGGCTGAGGTGTATGGCGCAGATCGAGGCCACTGACAGAAATTCCAGAGCAAAGTCACGGTCGCTGACCGCATCCAGCGAATTGGCGGCCGGACGATCAAAGCCCAGCGCCTCGGCCGTCATGTGGCGGTCGATGGGAAAGGAGGTTCCGGCAAGTGCCGCGGCACCCAGTGGCGATTCGTTCATGCGGGATCTGGCATCGCGTACACGGCTGAGGTCGCGACCGAACATTTCGACATACGCCATCATGTGATGGCCCCATGTTACTGGCTGCGCGGTTTGCAGGTGGGTAAAGCCGGGCATGACCCAATCCGACCCTGCCTCGGCCTGCGCCAAAAGCGCGCGGATCAGGGCCAACAGGCCGGATTCAGCGGCGTCCAGCTGATCCCGAACCCACAATTTGAAATCGGTAGCAACCTGATCATTTCGGCTGCGGCCTGTATGCAAACGGCCTGCGGGCTCGTTTATAAGCTCTTTCAAACGTGCTTCGACATTCATGTGGATGTCTTCCAGCGCAGTTGAAAACTGGAATTCGCCGCGCTCGATCTCTGACAATACGGTGAGCAGCCCTTTCCGAATAGCGTCTGCATCACTATCAGTTATCACACCTGTGGCGGCCAGCATGGCCGCATGGGCACGCGAGCCTGCAATGTCCTGTGCCGCCATCCGCTGATCGAACCCGATCGAGGCATTTATCGCCTCCATGATCGCGTCTGGACCGGCGGCAAAGCGGCCGCCCCACATTTGGTTCGAGGATTGATCGGTCATGTTGGAGAACCCGGAGTTAAAATGCGCCTTTTTCGTCTGATCCCCCTTTATATGGCCCTTGCCTTGGGTGCAAATGCTGCGCTGGCTGCGGATACCGAGACTTTGGCGAACCTGCGGGACGGTTCCATGAAGAAACTGATCATTCATTCCGAGCCAAAGCCGGTCGAGGTCGTGGAGTTCCAACTGGAAGATGACAAGGGCACGGGATCGCTGGCCGATTATCGCGGCAAATATGTTCTGCTGAACTTCTGGGCCACGTGGTGCGCCCCGTGTCGCAAGGAAATGCCTCAGATTGCAGAGCTGCAAGAAGAATTCGGTGGCGACAGGTTCGAAGTACTGACACTTGCAACAGGGCGAAATTCTCCGGCAGGAATCAAGAAATTTTTCAAAGAAAATGGCATCATCAACCTGCCGCGCCATCAGGACCCGAAACAGGCCGTGGCGCGCGAGATGGGTGTGATTGGCCTGCCTATTACGGTGATTATCGACCCCGAAGGCAATGAAGTCGCCCGTCTGATTGGCGATGCAGAATGGAATTCCGGCAGTGCCAAGGCAATCATTTCGACGCTCATAGGCGACAGTAGCTGAACCCTAAACGGGAACCGGGACGCCTTTGCCGTTCTTGCCCGGCTCAAGCCCCCTCCGATCGGACTGTGCTATACTGAACCCGGCCCAAAAGAGGCCGGTTCCCCTTTTGCGGCCAAGGGAAGGGAGGCGAATATGAAACCCGTCGTATTGCTAATTGGACGCTTGCCCAACGTGATCGGAGACGTGGCACAGAAACTGGATCATCTGCCAATCGAATGGCTGGGCGCACATGATCCTGACGAGGTTGAGCGGCAGTTAGAGGCCGAACCACGAATTGCCTGCGCAATCATGGGTGCAGGGCTGGATGACAGCATTCGCGGTGCTTTGGTGGGCATTATCGCGTCGCGGCGTCCGGATATCTGCATTCATCTGAAAGACCGTGCATCCGGCCCCGTTGGTCTTGTGCCCTTTGTCGAGCGCGTGGTTCAGCACGAGGTTCTTGCCCGGATGCAACCCGGCTGACGTTGCGCTACCTTTTACAGCGTTACTGGTCCTTTGCAGGTTGTTGGCAGGAGGACTGAATGCCGCTTGAAATTCTGTTGGTTCTGGTCGTCGGTGGGATTGCCGGAATAACGCTTTTGCTGCATCTGACCGGCAGGTCGCAGCTGCGCAACCTGTCGCCAGAAGACGCCGGGGCCGAGTGGGTGCGCCATTTTCCGGGCGATTCAGTGGTCGACATCACCGTCACGCATGACCGCCACGCTGCACTGATCCGGACCAAGGCGGGGCCGGGGCTGTTATGGTCTTTTGGTGCGGACACCGTGGCGCAGCGCCTGCTGGATTTTGACTGGCTGGAAAACCCTCAGGGAATCGAAGTTCATTTTCACGATTTCAGCACGCCCAGTGTGTTCATCCACCTTGACGAAACCGAACGCCGCCACTGGCGACACCTGATGGAGCCCGCATGAAAGACCAAGTGACGTTCCCGGACGCCGTGCAATGGGCTGTGCCGTTCTTTATTGCGGCCATTCTGATCGAATTCCTGTGGATCACAATCAGGGGCCGTGGCGGACGGTACGAGACTCGGGATGCCCTGACATCATTGATCATGGGCGCTGGCAACATCGCATCGGGGTTTTTGCTGGGGTTTATCGCCTATGCGTTTTTCATGTAACTGTGGCAGATTACGCCGCTGAATCTGGGGACCTCGATCCCTGTCATTGTCCTGTGCTTCGTCCTTGATGACCTGCGGTATTATTGGGTGCATCGGTTCGGGCACCGCATCCGCTGGGTCTGGGCCAGTCACGTGAACCATCACAGTTCGCAACATTACAACCTGACGACCGCATTGCGGCAGACGTGGACCTATACCTTTACCTTTATGATGGTTGTGCGTGCACCATTGATTCTATTGGGTTTTCATCCTGCGCTGGTCCTGTTTTGCGGCGGTCTGAATCTGATCTACCAATTCTGGATTCATACCGAGGCCATATGCAAAATGCCCCGGTGGTTCGAGGCGATCATGAACACACCCAGCCACCACCGCGTTCATCACGGACGCAACGCGCGGTATCTGGATTGCAACTATGCCGGGGTTTTCATTGTCTGGGACAAACTGTTCGGCACATTTGTACCGGAACAGGCGGATGAGCGGGTGGACTACGGGCTGGTTCGCAACATCGGCACGTTCAACCCGCTGCGCGTGGCATTCCACGAATGGGTGGGTATCTATCGCGATGCGACGCAGCCAGGTCTGAGCCTGCGTCAACGGCTGGCTTATTGCTTTGCGCCACCGGGATACAGCCATGATGGCAGCCGGGATACGTCAGCACAGATCAAGGCCAAGCATCTGCAGCGCCACCCCGAGGATCAGGGAACGCCGGGTTTTGAAGTAACCGGTTCACCGGCTTCGTCTGCGGAAACACGGCAGGTCTGACCGGACCTGCTGACTTGAAAGCCCGGCGGGCTGCTCCATATCTGACAGAAGGCCGCTTAACGAGTTTTCCGAGGTCACAATGAACCGAGCCACGATTGTTTCAACATCCATCGGCCTTTTGGGTATTGTATTGTCCATGGCAGCCGCGCTGAGCGCCGGGCTGCCGACAGCTGCAATTGCGTTGGGATTTGGGATGATGGCGTTCGGGACACTGGGCGCGTTGATCGGAGCCGTCGTTTCGCTTGGGCGGGTTTGGCACTCGGCCGGCTGATATCGGTGAATGCAGCCTATTAACCGCAAATTCATCTGTTTAACCTGAAATTGTTGCCAAACTTGTTTCGGCAATTGTCAGGGGAACGGTGTGAACACGCGCGGCAAGAAACTGGCAGACCTGCCCGAAGGCGCTGACAGCCCATTGAATGCGGCGGTAACGTCACGCGATCGATCGGTCGTCCAGATGGCCACCGATGCGGTCAGGCATAAACAGTGCAAACTGGCATATCAGGCGGTGATGCAGGCACGCCCCCCCCAGTGGTGTAGCATTCTACGAAGGGTTCATCCGGGTGTTGGACGAAACCGGGAGGGTTATTCCAGCCCGCGAATTCATGCCGCATGTCGAGGATACGCCAATCGGGCGGGAACTGGACTGTGTAGCGCTGGAAATGGGTCTGCGCGCACTTGTCAGGAATCCCGACATCCGGCTGTCGATCAACATGTCTGCACGATCCATCGGGTATACGCGCTGGTCACGTATTCTGGACCGTTTTCTGAAGCGGGAAGAGACACTGGGCGAACGTCTGATCCTTGAAATATCGGAATGCTCGGCCATGCAGGTGCCAGAGCTTGTGATCGACTTAATGGATCGTTTGCAGTCCCGTGGCATCGCCTTTGCGCTGGACGATTACGGGGCCAGCAACTTTAGCTTTCGCCATTTCCGCGATGTTCTGTTCGACGCTGCAAAAATCGATGGACAGTTCGTTCGCGGGGTGAGTGAAAACGCAGACAATCAGGCGCTGGTTCGCGCGTTGATAGCCGTGGCGCGTGAATTTGAAATCCTCGTAACTGCCGAATCGGTGGAAAATCAGCAGGATGCCGAGTTTTTGGTGGCATGCGGCGTTGACTGCCTGCAGGGATATTTGTTTGGCGCACCCTCTGTCACGCCTCCGTGGTGGCCGGAAAAAGGCCAGCGTGCAACGGCTTAACCCGTTTGACTGTCCGCGGGATCATGCCTTGTCTCCTGCTGAGACAAGCTGTCCGTTGCTGCAATTGCAGCATTACGTTATGGCAGGTACCGTTGGAGCGGGATCGTGTGGCGCTCCTGTTCTGGAGAGCCCCTCTCCAAGACCTGCGCCGTCAGATTTCCCGAAGGACCTTGACGGTAAAGGATTGACCATATGACCAACGTAGTAATCGCATCCGCCGCACGCACCGGTGTTGGCAGCTTTGGCGGTTCGTTTGCGAACACACCTGCACATGATCTGGGCTCTGCTGTTTTGGAAGCAGTCGTTGACCGCGCCGGAATTGAAAAGGGCGAAGTAAGCGAAACCATTATGGGTCAGGTCCTGACGGCCGCCCAAGGGCAAAACCCTGCCCGCCAGGCGCATATCAATGCGGGTCTGCCGCAGGAAAGCGCTGCCTGGGGTATCAACCAGGTTTGCGGCTCGGGCTTGCGCGCTGTTGCGCTGGGTGCCCAGCATATTCAGCTGGGCGATGCCGACATCGTCGCCGCTGGTGGACAAGAAAACATGACCCTTTCGCCCCATGCCGCCGCCCTGCGCGCCGGGCATAAAATGGGCGATATGAAATATATCGACACGATGATCCGTGACGGTCTGTGGGATGCCTTCAATGGCTATCACATGGGCCAGACTGCCGAAAACGTCGCCGAGAAATGGCAGATCAGCCGGGACATGCAGGACGAATTTGCCGTAGCTTCGCAGAACAAGGCAGAAGCCGCGCAAAAGGCCGGCAAGTTTGCTGACGAAATCTCGCCCTTCACAATCAAGACCCGCAAGGGCGATATCGTGATGGACAAGGACGAGTACATTCGTCATGGCGCAACCATGGAAGCCATGGCCAAGCTGCGCCCGGCCTTTGCCAAGGAAGGTTCGGTCACCGCCGCCAACGCATCGGGCCTGAATGACGGTGCCGCGGCAACACTGCTGATGTCTGCCGAAAACGCGGAAAAGCGCGGGATCGAACCACTGGCGCGTATTGCGTCGTACGCGACTGCGGGTCTGGATCCGTCGATCATGGGCGTTGGTCCGATCTATGCGTCCCGCAAGGCATTGGAAAAGGCGGGCTGGTCCGTTGATGATCTGGATCTGATCGAAGCCAACGAAGCCTTTGCCGCGCAAGCCTGTGCCGTGAACAAGGACATGGGATGGGATCCTGCCATCGTGAATGTAAACGGTGGTGCCATTGCCATTGGTCACCCGATTGGCGCGTCGGGCTGCCGCGTTCTGAACACGCTGCTTTTCGAAATGAAGCGCCGCGACGCCAAAAAGGGTCTGGCGACACTGTGCATCGGTGGCGGCATGGGCGTGGCCTTGTGCGTGGAGCGCGACTAAGTGCGTTAATCTCTGAATAAAAAAGGGCGCCGTGCTGGCGCCCTTTTTGTTGTTGAACAAGTCTATGACCGGGATGCGACAATATTGACACCGCAAGTTAATAACTATCCGTGAAATATTATTGCGCGTCCCGTCCTCTCAAAGTAACACCATTACCAAGACGATTTAATTGGAGGATTCCTAAATGGCACGTACAGCACTCGTTACCGGCGGCTCTCGCGGCATCGGCGCAGCAATTTCCAAGGCGCTCAAGGCCGAAGGTTACAATGTTGCGGCCACATATGCCGGCAACGATGAAGCCGCGGCAAGCTTTACCCAAGAAACCGGCATCGCCACCTACAAGTGGAACGTGGCCGATTATGAGGAATCCAAAGTTGGTATCGAAAAGGTCGAAGCCGAAGTTGGCCCGATCGACATCGTTGTTGCCAACGCCGGCATCACTCGCGATGCACCGTTCCACAAAATGACCCTGGAGCAGTGGCACCAGGTGATCGATACCAATCTGACGGGTGTGTTCAACACCGTTCATCCTGTCTGGCCGGGCATGCGCGAGCGCAAGTTTGGCCGCGTGATCGTCATCAGCTCGATCAATGGTCAAAAGGGTCAGTTTGCGCAGGCGAACTATGCCGCGACCAAGGCGGGTGATCTGGGTATCGTGAAATCGCTGGCGCAGGAAGGCGCGCGTGCAGGGATTACCGCCAACGCGATCTGCCCCGGTTACATCGCAACCGAGATGGTTATGGCTGTGCCAGAAAAAGTGCGCGAGGCCATTATCGGCCAGATCCCGGCGGGTCGTCTGGGTGAGCCGGAAGAAATTGCACGCTGCGTTGCGTTTCTTGCCTCGGACGATTCCCAGTTTATCAACGGGTCAACCATTTCGGCCAACGGCGCGCAGTTCTTTGTCTAAGGCGCGACCTTGTTAAACAATACGGGCCGACCCCTTGGGGCCGGCCCTTCTTTTATCCCGTAAGAATGCGCGCGCAGCATTCAGCGGGAACCGAGGATCCAATTCAAAACGGTTCTGATTGCCTTGCCCCGTTCCTCGTGTGCACGCTGAAAGGCGCACCGGGCTGCGGGATTTGACGTCATCTCAATCATGGCATTTCCCCTTGACATTAGTTTTGCTTGACTTGAAACCAACATGACGTTTGTTTTTATTATGCACAAACGAGAGTTTTAACGACTTCACATAAGAAAATTTTAACTGATATGAGCGACCACCTGCCTCCACTCACCGCTTTGCGTGCCTTTGACGCTGCCGCGCGACACATGTCATTTGCCAAGGCGGCGGATGAATTGAACGTCACACCGGCCGCGCTGTCATTTCAGATCAAGTCGCTGGAAGAGCATCTGGGCCAGCCCTTATTCCGGCGTCTGAACCGGGCAGTCGAGTTGACCGAAGCGGGTAAAACGCTGGCTCCGGGTGCGGCAGATGGGTTTTCGACGTTGCAGGCTGCGTGGTCGGCGACACGCAGGCTGCAGGATAACTCGACTCTTACGGTTACTGCGGGTCCCGCATTGACGGCCAAGTGGCTTGCCCCGCGGCTGTATGAATTTGCCCGCGCACATCCCGAGATTGACCTGAGGTTTTCGGCAACCTTGCGAAACCTGGATCTGGAACGTGACGAGGTGGATGTGGCCATCCGGTTTGGGTATGGGCAGGATGATGGGTTGTATTCAGTTCCAGTACGCCAGGAATGGCTGACGCCGGTGATGACGCCGGAGCTGGCAGAGCAGTTTCCAACCGCCCATAGCCTGCAAGACGCACCGCTGATCCACGACGATTCCATCGATTTTCTAAATCCGCCTTGTGATTGGCCTGCGTGGTTTCGGGCCGTGGGGATCGATTTTACGCCCAGACATGGCGCACACTTTTCAAACGCCGACCATGCGATTGATGCCGCCGTCGCCGGGGTTGGCGTGGCGCTTGGGCGGCGGCCAATGATCATCAAGGACATGATGGAAGGGCGGCTGGTTACACCTTTCAAGGTTGCCATAGAAACCAAGGCCCGTTTTCGATTCTTGTGCCTGCCCGGCGCAGAAAGCAGACCGCAAATCGCAGCTTTTCGCGATTGGTTTCTGGCAGAGATTGAAAAAACAGCGCATATCTCGGACGAGTTCAATATCATTCCGGTTGAGGATATCCCATCAGCATGACCAGATCCCGCGCCACTGCCATCGGCTTTGTTGCAGTTCTGTTATGGTCCCTTCTGGCCTTGTTTACGGTCGGGTCGGCCCCGATGCCGCCATTACTGCTGAACTCTGTCTGTTTCAGCATTGGGGGCGTTTTGGGCCTGATCTGGACATGGCGCGCTGGTGGGCTAACGCAGTTGCGTGATGTCAGCTGGAAAGTCTACCTGTTCGGGGCCTGCGGCCTGTTCGGCTATCACGCGTTATACTTTTCGGCGCTGCGTATGGCACCGGCGGCCGAGGCCGGTCTGATCGCATATCTCTGGCCGTTGCTGATCGTGATATTTTCGGGCCTTCTGCCGGGTGAAAGCCTGCGGGCGGGGCATCTGCTGGGCGCGTGCCTTGGCTTTGCCGGGGCCGCTTTGATTATCACTGGCGGCGGCAGCAGCAGTTTTCAGGCCGAACACCTGCCCGGATACAGTCTGGCCCTGCTATGTGCGCTGACATGGTCGGGATATTCGGTTTTATCGCGCCGGTTCGGGAAAACCCCGACCAGTTCGGTCGCGGTGTTTTGTGTCCTGACCGCTGTTGCATCCTGGGTGTTGCACTTTGCGATCGAGGATACCGTCTGGCCCGAGGGTACGCTTGGATGGATGTCAATGCTGGCCCTTGGCCTTGGGCCTGTGGGGCTGGCGTTTTATGTCTGGGATATCGGGGTAAAGCAGGGCGACATCCAAATGCTTGGCACAAGTTCTTATGCCGCGCCGTTGCTGTCTAATCTTGTGTTGGTCGTGGCCGGGATCGCCGCGCCAAGTTGGACATTGGCGATCGCGGCCTTGCTTGTAACTGGCGGTGCCGTCATCGCGGCGCGGGCCAGTCTGAGTTCTTAGCTTGAGAGACGCTCAATCTCTTCCTTGAGCTTTAGTTTCTGTTTTTTTAGCTGAGCGATGTGGAGATCGTCGATACCTGGCGCGCGTTGGGCTTCTTCTACTTCGTGACTGAGGTTTTCGTGCTTTTTCTTCAGTTCGGTCAGATGTGCGCTCACGCTCATGGCGATCCTCCTTCGTTTCGTACAAGTATCACGTAAGAAGTTGAGCACATCGTTTCCACCCTGTCACGCCGCGAGCGCACAGATTCTATCATAAATCCGACATTTTGGCGGTTCGCGGCCTATTCAGACAAGGCCCAGGGCAAGGCAAGGCCGTCTCGTAAGACACCCGAGACACTGGTTGTATATGATTCTTCGTCTCGCTTGTGTCTATCGCCTGCGTGCAGCACAAGTGGCGCGTGCAACCGGAAGCCTGCACGCCCACCTTTTCGGGCGCGCAAAATCAGCAATTCTGCAGCGCGTCCAACGCGCGGCGACAGCGGCAAAACCTCGACCGATCCCAGCCGCCCCTGACAAGCGGTCAGCATATCGGGCAGTCTTTCGGCCTTTTGGATCATGTGGAGATAACCGCGCGGCGCAAGACGTCTGGCAGCCACGTCGATCCATGCGGGCAGCGGGGTTTGTTCGCCCAGTGCAACGCTGCGCCCGTGGTCATTCGCAGGGGTGTGTGCGCCGCTGCGAAAATATGGCGGGTTGGCGATGACATGGTCGAATTGACGCTGCCTGATCTCAGTTGGAAGCTCAGTTAAATCAGCCTCGATCACTTCAAGCGCTGCTTTGTTTTCATCAGCGTTCCGGCGCGCAAGCTGGGCATAGGCGGGTTGCAGTTCGATCCCTGTTGCATGCAAGCCCGGCACACGCGCCGCAAGGCAAAAAACGGCAGCGCCGGCCCCGCACCCCAGTTCCAGCACCGACTGGCCACCATGCGCGGGAACGGATGCCGCAAGAAACACCGGATCAACACCCCCGCGATAGCCGTTTTTCGGTTGCCACAAGCGAACGCGCCCGCCCAGAAAATCATTGAGCGTCAGGTCATTTTCGGCAAACGGATTCATCGACCCAGCGGGATTTCGTTGTCGCGCATCACACGTTCGGCCCGCAGCAGGTCATCGGCCCGAACCATCAGGCGGCGGGGGAAGATTCCGATACCACCTTCGAGAATGCTCATATTTACGTCCATCTGAAAGCAGTCTATATCCTCGCCCTCAAGAAGGGCGGATGCAAAGGCCATGATCGTCGGATCGGTGCTGCGCAAAAGTTCTTTCATGGGGATGGATGTAAGGGCAAGGCAGGGCGGAAGTCGAGCCTTGTAGCAGGAGTGTGATGAACATCAGCACAATCTCGAAACCGCACGAACGTCTGGCGGAGCTTCTGGCCGACGATATGGAGGCTGTGAACGCACTGATACAGACGCGCATGGCCTCGGAACATGCGCCCCGCATCCCCGAGGTTACGGCGCATCTGGTCGAAGCCGGCGGCAAGCGACTGCGCCCGATGCTGACTCTGGCTGCTGCGCGATTGTTTGGATACACGGGCGAGCATCATGTGCGGCTGGCAGCGACGGTCGAGTTCATACATACCGCGACCCTGCTGCATGACGACGTTGTGGATGAAAGCGCCAAGCGGCGCGGGCGACCAACCGCGAACCTGCTATGGGACAATAAATCCAGCGTTCTGGTTGGTGACTACCTGTTTTCACGCAGTTTCCAGTTGATGGTTGAAACCGGGTCGCTGCGGGTTCTGGATATTCTTGCCAACGCCTCTGCCACCATTGCCGAAGGCGAAGTGCTGCAGATGACAGCCGCAACGGATCTGGGCACCGACGAGAGTGTCTATTTGCAAGTCGTCAGGGGCAAAACCGCAGCGCTGTTTTCAGCGGCGACCGAGGTTGGCGGCGTGATCGCCGGTGCGTCGGAGGAGCAGGTCAAAGCGCTGTTTGATTATGGGGATGCATTGGGCATCGCATTTCAGATTGCTGATGACCTGCTGGATTATCAGGGCGACAGCAAGGCCACTGGCAAGAATGTCGGCGACGATTTCCGCGAGCGCAAGCTGACGCTGCCCGTCATCAAGGCAGTGGCGCAGGCCACGGCCGAGGAACGCGCATTCTGGCAACGCACGATCGAAAAGGGTCGCCAAGAAGATGGCGATCTAAATCATGCGCTGAGCCTGATGGACAAATACGGCACGCTTGATGCCACACGGCGGGATGCATTTGAATGGGCTGCCAGGGCAAAGGCCGCTTTGGGTGTTCTGCCCGATCACGAATTCCGCGACCTGCTGAGTGATCTGGCCGATTACGTGGTGTCCAGGCTTAATTAAGCTGCGACGCGCGGCACCACCAATCGGGATGCGCCGCGCCGATCTCATACGCTGCGAAATGCGCCGCTTTCATCGTTGGATAAAGCGCAAAACAGGTCGAGCCTGAACCCGACATGCGGGTGAACAAGGCTTCTGTTGTCTGGCTTAGCGCGTTAAGAACATGCTCGATCTCTGGTGCAACGGTCAGGGCGGGGCGTTGCAGGTCATTGCGCTGCCCGCCCAGCCAAGACGCGCATTCCGCAGGCGTCACAAATTCTGGCAATTCAGTTGGCATCCCTTGGTTTTCGCGCGCCTCCAACG
>JBPCWT010000383.1:0-8082 GCA_051009255.1 Ruegeria sp.
ATACACCTTTAGTTTCTCTGAGCCCTATCTTTTAGGCCGAAAATTACGCTTTGATATTGGGCTGGGTTATACAGGTACAAATTCCAGTTTTGCCAGCTATAATACCGAACGGGTGTTTTTCCGACCGCAGTTGACTTACGCGATTGGTGAATTGTCTGCACTCCAGCTGCGTTACAACTGGGATGACAGCGAAATGACCCAACAGGACAATCAACCGAATGGCGCGGTGATTTCGTCCGAAATAGATCAGGGTAAACGATCAACCAGTTCGTTTGGACTGTCTTACATCTATGACAGCCGACTGAGTGGCCTAAATCCAAACGCCGGTGTCCTATTCGAAGTCGGCGTCGACGCAGCAGGCCTTGGCGGGGATAATGAATACTTCAAGACATCTGCCAAAACCATCGCCCAAACAAAAGTTCTGAATGAAGAAGTTACTTTGCGCGCGAGCTTGGAGCTTGGGGCATTAAGTTGGTCGGGCGACGATTTCAGCCGTACAATCGATCGTTACGTTTTGGGGCCGCAAACATTCCGTGGGTTTGAGCCCGCGGGTATCGGCCCACGTGACTTCTCAAATGGTCAGGACGATGCGATTGGCGGGAACTACTATTGGGTTGCGCGTCTGGAGTCGGACTTCCCCTTGGGTCTTCCTGAAGAGTTAGGGCTTCGCGGTGGTGTCTTCTATGATGTCGGCAACTTGTACAACCTCGACAATGTGAACACCGCAGGCGCTGACATTGTTGGCGCTGACGGATCAATCCGCCACGTTCTTGGGCTGTCGTTACTTTGGGATACGCCATTTGGTCCTTTGCGTTTCAACTTTTCACAAGCGCTCAAGAAAGAGGACTTTGACAAAGAGCAAAACTTTGACCTGACTATTCAGGCTCAGTTCTGACCGTCTCATGAACAAGCGTTTGCTATCACTAATACAGGGCCCGATGTGGGCCCTGTATGCTTTGGTACTTGTTGTGGCTCCATCTTTTGTTACCGCACAGCAGCTGGGCGCGCCGCAAACTAGTGTTCTGACTATCTCCAGCGAACGGTTGTTTTCCGAGTCGGCATTCGGACAGCGGGTGTTCGGAGAGATCGAAGCGGAGGGCGTTTTGCTTGCAGAGGAAAACGAGCGGATCGTGGCCGAACTCAGCAAGGAAGAACAAGATTTAACGGAATTGCGCGCGACTATGTCGGCTGAAGAATTCAGCCCGTTAGCTGACGCATTCGACAGCAAGGTTCAGTCCCACAGAGACGGGCAAAGGGCCAAGCTGGACGCGCTGTCCAAGCGCAGCGAAGAAGCCCGAACTTTGTTTTTTGAATTATCTCAGCCAATTTTGATTGGATTAATGCGCGATACCGGAGCGTCTCTTATTGTTGAACGTTCAAACGTATTTCTAAGCTCAGACTCAACCGACATTACCAACCTGGCGATTAATCGTAT
This sequence comes from Ruegeria sp., assembly GCA_051009255.1. Lineage (GTDB taxonomy): Bacteria > Pseudomonadota > Alphaproteobacteria > Rhodobacterales > Rhodobacteraceae > Ruegeria. The sequence goes on from JBPCWT010000383.1 coordinate 1,436, forward strand.
TGATGCCCAGATTGGCGACGGCAGCGATCTTGAAATCCGGCCATCGGAATAGGCATGCTTGCCCTTGCGGGTCGGTATTGCTAACCACACGACAAGAAAATATCAGAACGGGAAAACTGCACCATGACCACGGAAGCAAAGAGCGCCGACATTCAGCTGATTCAGCGGATTTTGCCGCATCGTTATCCGTTTTTGCTGGTTGATAAGGTTGTAAACATTCAGGGCATTCAATCCGCAGTTGGCATAAAAAATGTAACTATTAACGAGCCGCATTTTCAGGGGCACTTTCCTGGAACGCCGATCATGCCCGGCGTGACTATTGTCGAGGCGATGGCACAGACGGCAGGTGTTATGCTTGGAGTTGGCATGGATGTCATCGACAGCGAATTGCTGATTTACTTTATGAATATCGACAAGTGCAAATTCCGCCGCAAAGTGGTGCCGGGTGACGTACTGGAAATGCACGTAGATACAATCAGAGGCAAGGTCGGCGGCAAAGTCTTTAAATTCAATGGTCGCGCCACCGTAGAGGGCGATGTTGCCGCCGAAGCAGAATTCTCGGCCTATGTAGACTGGGACATGGAAAAAACAGCATGAGCGACATACACCCCAGCGCAATCATCGAAGATGGTGCCAAGATCGGACCGGACTGCGTTGTCGGTCCATTTTGCTACGTCGGGTCTAGTGTAAAGTTGGGCGACAGGGTCGTGTTAAAATCGCACGTAGTGGTAACTGGTGAGACGTCAATTGGCGACGAAACGACGATCTTCAATTTTGCCGTGATTGGAGAGATCCCTCAGGATCTTAAGTTCAAAGGTGAAAATACACGCCTTGAAATTGGCCGGCGAAACCGGATTCGGGAGCACGTGACCATAAACACCGGAACCGAAGGCGGTGGCGGTGTGACACGCATTGGCGATGACTGCCTGTTGATGGCAGGTGTCCACGTGGCCCATGACGTTCAGATCGGAAACCGCGTGATAATGGTTAACCATGCCGGTGCCGCCGGACATTGCATTATTGAAGACGACGTTCTCGTTGGGGGTATTTCGGGCCTGCACCAATTTGTTCGCATTGGGCGCGGCGCGATTATTGGCGCGTTAACTATGGTTGCAAATGACGTGATTCCATATGGGCTTGTGCAGGCACCTCGCGGGGAGCTGGATGGGTTGAACCTGGTTGGCCTCAGAAGGCGGGGTGTTTCACGCGCTGACATATCTGCATTACGGGCCGCATTCCGCGAACTGTCCGAAGGCGACGGAACATTTATGGATCGCGCGAAACGGGTAGGTGAAGACGTCGACAGCGAGTATGTGCGACAGATCGTCGATTTTGTGACTGGGGAATCTGACCGGTCGTTTTTGACACCAAGGAAGTGATCTGATGTTGGCGCTGATCGCAGGAACGGGCGCTTTGCCGGATGAATTGATCAACCAGCTATCCGAGCGCCCGATGGTATGCGCCATGGAGGGGTTTGAGCCAGAGCACCTGACGGCGGACGTTGTGTTCCCGCTGGAGAATTTGGGAAGCTTTATCAGCAATTTGCGCCAAAAGGGCGTCACCGAAATTTGCCTGGCAGGCGCCGTGCAGCGACCGGTAATTGATCCAAAACGCATTGATGCCGAGACGATGCCACTGGTTCCCATTATTCAGCAGGCGATTGTATCCGGTGACGATGGCGCACTGCGCGCGGTATTGGGGATATTCGAGAGCGCTGGACTGACGGTTAGAGCCGCGCATGAAATCGCACCCGATATTCTTCCTCCGGTGGGGTGCCTGACCTATGCCCGACCTGGTGACTTGGACATAGCAGACGCGCATAAAGGTGCTAACCTTGTCCGGGCCATGAGCGCCGTGGACGTTGGACAGGCTTGTGTAGTTTGCCGTGGTCAGGCTCTGGCGATCGAGGGTGTTTTTGGGACGGCATGGATGTTGGAGTCGTTGACGCAGCGCCCCGATTCCGGTGGTGGAATTCTTTTTAAGGCACCAAAGGTCGATCAGGACCGCCGCGCCGATCTACCCGCAATTGGGCCAGACACTGTAACCGGCGCAGTCGCTGCCGGTCTGGCTGGTATCGTAATTGAAAAGGGCGGAGTGATCGTCCTGAACCGCGAAAAAGTCATCGAAGAGTGTAATCGGCTTGGGTTGTTCCTTCACGTGCTTGAGCGAACAGTTTGATGCGCGTGTTCGTTATTGCCGGTGAACCTTCGGGCGACCGGTTGGGCGGCGCTTTGCTAGAGGGTCTGAAGACTCTGGTGCCGGACATTCAGTTTGACGGCATTGGTGGCCCGCTAATGGAAGCGCAAGGATTGACCAGCCGGTTTCCTATGTCTGAACTGAGCGTAATGGGGCTGGTAGAAATCCTGCCAAAGTACTTTCACTTGAAAAGACTAATTTCCCAGACAGCCGAAGCTGTCATTGAAACCAAGCCAGATATTCTGATCACTATCGACAGCCCAGACTTTTCGCTGCGCGTGGCGAAAATTGTTAAGGCCAGCAGCGACATACGAACAGTTCATTACGTGGCCCCCAGTGTTTGGGCGTGGCGTCCCGGGCGCGCCGACAAGATGGCAAAGGTTATTGATCATGTGCTTGCGCTACTACCTTTTGAGCCAGCGTACATGGAGCGGGCAGGGATGGAGTGCGACTTTGTCGGTCATCCAGTAGTAAACGAGGCTGTTGCAACAACGGACGAGATAGCCGCATTTCGAAATGCGCATGATCTGGGTGACGCGCCGGTTTTGTTGGCTTTGCCCGGTTCTCGCAAGGGCGAGGTGGATCGGCTCGCCCCGATTTTCGGAGATGCGCTGGAACTGTTCTTACATGACCGCCCAGAGATGAGGGTCGTTGTTCCGACCGTCGGACACATGGTCGAAACCGTTCGGGATCATGTAGAAAATTGGCCTGGAAACCCTGTCGTAGTTGATCCACGTAACCTGCCAGCTGAACAGGCGGCCTCAGAAAAAAGAGCGGCGTTTGCAGCAGCGGATATTGCGCTGGCGGCGTCAGGTACTGTTTCACTGGAACTTGCTGCCCAATCCACTCAAATGGTTGTTGCCTACAAACTAAGCTGGCTGACTCAGCAAATGGCGGTGCGAATGGTGAACCTTGACACCGTGACCTTGGTCAACCTGGTGTCCGACACCCGAGACGTTCCCGAATGCCTGTTGGATGACTGCGAACCCGAAAATATCGCCAAAGCTTTGGCGCAAGTATTGAAAGCGCCCGAATCTCAGAAAGCCGCAATGGCTGTCACGATGGAGCGGTTGGGACGCGGTGGCGAAGCCCCCGGTTTGCGGGCCGCACGAGCGGTTCTTGAGCGGATGAAGTCTTGATGCTGGAGCACGCGGTATTTGCACTGTCGGCATTCGTTGCTCAGGTCCTTACCAATCTCGATAATCTTGCGGCGTTGACTGCCCTGATGTTGGTTTCCGGACCGCGCAGATCGGTTTTGGGATTTCTCCTCGCGCAAGCCATTGTAATCGCTGCATCCTTGGCCATGGCAATGGGCGTTGAGGACATCGTTCCGGGTTGGGCTGGATATTTAGGGCTGGTTCCTCTGGCCTTGGGACTGCTTGGAGTAACCCGTCAACTTTTTGCCACAGAAGGCAGTGAAAGCCCAAATGTCGTGTCCGGCGCGTCAATACTGGTCACGACCTTGGTGTTTATCAGTCTGTCACTGGACACGTTTGCAATCCTTGCGCCGCTACTTGCCGACTCCGTCCCAAGTTTCCGGGTCGCTGGGACAATTGGTGCATGTATTGCTATAGTGGGTCTTGCAGCCTTGGCATTGATCGGCAGCAAAGCAACACTGGTATCCGAGCGCTTGGCGCAAAAGCTGGAAAGACTGGCACCGTACGTAATGGTCTGTGCCGGCCTGTACATCCTAAGCAATTCCTGGACTGACGCGGTTTAATACCCGCGCCAAATCCAGCCACCCCCAAAGATACGGCTGCCGTCAGTTTCGTAGAACACGCAAGCCTGACCCGGTGAAACGCCTTCTTCTGGTGTCAAAAGCTCCACCTCGGCGGTTGTGTCCGATAACGGACGAACAATCGCTTCGCGCGGAGGGCGGGTGGACCGAACTTTGACCGAAAGGTGCCATTCCTTTTGCGAAGTGAAAGGTTCGGTTCCCAACCAGTTAATTTCGCGCACAGGTACCGTGCGGGTTGCCAGCATTTCCTTGGGTCCAACGACAACCTGCTTGTTATCGACATCCAGTTTGACGACATAAAGCGGATCGCTCAGACCGCCAATTCCCAGACCGCGACGCTGACCGATCGTGTAATGAATGACGCCGTTATGCTTGGCCAACACCCGACCATCGGCATGCACAATTTCACCTGGCTCTGCCGCCCCAGGGCGCAGCTTTTCGATCACGCTGGCATAGTTTCCATCGGGTACGAAACAGATGTCCTGACTGTCAGGTTTGTCCGCAACGGCCAGCCCGTACTGAGCAGCCAACTCGCGTGTTGCGTCTTTTGAAGGAAGGTGCCCCAAAGGGAAACGCAAATACGCCAACTGGTCAGGTGTTGTGGAGAACAAGAAATACGACTGATCGCGATTAGCGTCTTCTGCACTGTGTAATTCCGGGCCATTCGGACCTATCTTGCGTTGGATGTAATGACCCGTTGCCATGCAGTCGGCCTCGAGATCCTTGGCAGTTTCGAGCAGATCCTTGAATTTCACGCGCTCATTGCACCGAATGCATGGAACCGGCGTCGCGCCAGCAAGGTAGCTGTCGGCAAATTCATCAATCACGGCATCTTTAAAGATATTTTCGTAATCCAGCACGTAATGCGGAAAACCGCGCTCTTCGGCAACGCGGCGCGCATCGTGAATATCTATGCCAGCGCAGCAAGCACCTTTTTTGGCCCGTGCCGCACCATGATCGTATAGTTGTAGCGTCACGCCAACAACGTCATAACCCTGATCCGCCAGGTAAGCCGCGACAACGGAACTGTCCACGCCACCGGACATGGCAACGACAACCCGCGTTTCCGAAGGCGGTTTGGCAAAGCCAAGAGAGTTAATTGGTGTCTCGCTATCGAGGGCCATAATGGTTCCAGTTCGGGGTTAAGAAAGACCAGCAGAATATAGGAAAATTCTAGACACTCTCAAGGGGCGCTTTCACATGCCATTAATTAGGGTGCGTTCAGCTTTGTCGCAGAACGAAGAGGTATGACAAATGTATTTGCACAAGGTTGAAGGACCAAGGTCGGTCACACTGCCGGATGGTTCGATTATGACAAGGGCGGATTTGCCTCCGGAAAACACCCAGCGATGGGTTGCCTCCAGAAAGGCGGTCGTTGTCCGTGGAGTACTTTACGGGCTGATTTCCACCTCAGAAGTCAAGACACGGTATGGGATCTGTGATGAAGAGTTCAATAGTTGGGTAGCAGCCGTGGCAGAGTACGGAGATGAAGCCCTAAAGGTCACTACAATAAAAAAATATCTACAACCAAAGGTTGTTAGTGATTAATTACTTCAACAGTAACGACAGGTTAACCATTACTGGTCAGGCTCAAATTGAAACTCAGCATTGACCTGAATTGGAGTTAAATATGCGCATACTTCTAGTTGAAGATGATCCCACAACCTCCAAAAGCATCGAACTGATGCTGACGCACGCCAACCTGAACGTGTATGCCACGGATCTTGGCGAAGAGGGGATCGATCTGGCAAAATTGTATGACTATGACCTGATCTTACTGGACCTGAATTTACCGGACATGAACGGGCATGAAGTGCTGCGCCAGCTTCGCAATGCAAGGGTTGAAACGCCAATCCTGATCCTGTCTGGTGCCGATGATACGGAAAGCAAGATTAAGGGATTTGGTTTCGGCGCAGACGATTATTTGACAAAACCTTTCCACCGCGAAGAATTAGTGGCGCGCATACACGCAATAATTCGCCGTTCCAAAGGTCACTCTCAGTCGGTGATTCATACTGGTCGGGTAGAGGTGAATCTGGATGCCAAGACAGTAGCGGTCGAAGGAAAACCGGTTCACCTGACGGGAAAAGAATATCAGATGCTGGAACTTTTGAGTCTGCGCAAGGGAACAACGCTGACGAAAGAAGTGTTTCTGAACCATCTTTACGGCGGTATGGACGAGCCTGAAATGAAAATCATCGACGTCTTTATTTGCAAACTGCGCAAGAAGCTTAGCAATGCGACGGGCGGAGACAACTATATCGAAACAGTTTGGGGCCGTGGTTACGTGTTGCGCGACCCGCAAGCACTTGCAATGGGCGACACCAGAATGGCCGTCAGCGCCTGAACAACAGCGGTTTCGCCGTAAAATTTATGGTCGGCGAATTCTTTCTTGGTTCCGTACATCTGGACCTAATCTTGCCCTCGCCCTATCACTGTCTTTCAGGATCGAGTGATAAGGCGACGGCATGAACGACATCATCCCGGTTGAAAATCTGACTGAGGAACAGGCGCAGGCAGAACTGGCGCGCCTTTCACGCCTTCTGCATCGAGCGAACGACCTGTATCACACTCAGGACGCGCCAGAGATTTCGGATGCTGAATACGATGCCCTGAAGCAACGCAATGCCCAGATCGAAGCAAAGTATCCTGACCTGAAGCGGAGCGACAGCCCTTCGGACCGCGTCGGTGCCCGTCCTTCGGAAGGATTTGC
>JBPCWT010000384.1:0-3378 GCA_051009255.1 Ruegeria sp.
TCGATCATGCCGCGCATCGTATCCGGCAACACAAACGCACCGGCGATCATGATCGGTGAAAAGGCAGCGGACCTGGTTTTGGCAGATGCCCAAGCCACAAGAACAAGCGAAACACAAACCTTAGAAACGGCGGCACAATAATGGAGCTTTTATTCGACGCCGGTGCCATCATCATTGCCGACCTGATCCTATCGGGCGACAATGCTTTGATCATCGGAATGGCTGCAGCCGGTTTGTCGCCTGAACTGCGCGCCAAGGCTATCATGTTCGGCATGGTGATCGCAGCTTTGCTGCGGATCGCTTTTGCGGTGGTCGCGACCAAACTTCTGGCGGTGCCTGGGTTGCTGTTTATTGGTGGCCTGCTGCTTTGTTGGGTTTGCTGGCGCCTGTATCAGGAAATTCGCGCCAATGTGGATGAACGCGCCGAACACGCAATGGAAGCAGCCGAGGATCCAGAAGCGGGCTACACTGGTCCGCCGCGGCGCACATTGCGGCAGGCGCTGTGGACGATCACCCTCGCCGATGTCTCGATGTCCCTCGACAATGTACTTGCTGTGGCGGCCATCGCGGACGGAGATACCAAGCTTCTGGTCTTCGGTCTTGGTCTGGCGATCCTGCTGATGGCCTTCGCGGCCACGATGATTATGAAGGTCCTGACGCGCTACCCGTGGATTTCCTGGCTGGGTCTGTTTGTCCTGATTTATGTGGCTGGCGAAATGCTGTTCCGGGGCGTCTTCGATTCATCCTATGGGGTTGGCCCGATGCTGGGTTTGATCGAAGGAATGGACTTAGGCAAAGGACATTAATGGACTTCCCGGGCACAAAGCCTTCGCTGCCCGGACAAATGTTCACGATAGGAAGAAGGCAACTAATGGGAGGAAACAGATGTTTTCTAAACTAACCAAAGTGGCCACTGCGACCGCCGTTGGCGTGGCGTTGATGGCCGGCACCGCATGGGCCGAAAAGGTCCTGCGTATTCAGTCGGTGCTACCGAACACGGCTGACGAAGTGTTCATGCTGAACGAGTTCGGCAAGGACGTGGCCGCCCTGACAGGTGGCTCTCTCACCATCGAAGTTCTGCCTGCTGGCGCCGTTGTTGGCCCGCGCGACATCATGGACGCGGTTGATGCCGGTCTGGTCGAGGGCGGCTTTGCCTGGACCCACTATTGGGGCGGCAAACACGTGGCGGCCAACCTCTTCGGTGCGCCCGTTGCCGGTGCCGGTGTCGGCCTGGACAACATCGCGTTTCTGAGCTGGTTCCAGTATGGCGGCGGCAAAGAGCTTTATGATCGTCTCTGGGGCGAAATGGGCGTGAACGTCAAAGGCTTCATGCTGCAGCCGGTTGGCCCCGAGGCCCTTGGCTGGTTCCCGAAGCCGATCGAATCGATGGATGATTTCCGTCAGATGCGCTTCCGCGCGCCTCCGGGCATGGTTGGCGCAGCCTATGCTGACATCGGCGTTCCAGCCGTTGCCATGGGCGGTGGCGACATTCTGCCCGCGCTGGAAAAGGGCACGATCGACGCGGCCGAATGGTGCTGCCCGAAGCCAGACTCGGTCTTCGGTTTTCAGAAGGTGCTGAAGCACTACTATCTGCAGGGCCTGCACCAGGTCACCGTGAACGCGGACATGTATGTGAACCTCGACTTCTATAACAGCCTATCTGAAACAGAACAGATGGCGCTGGAAGTTGCGGCAAACGCGTCGCTGTCGAAATCCATGTCTTATCGCATCTACGAGAACGGCAAGGCGCTGAAGGATCTCACCGAAAACCACGGCGTCATTCTGGAAGACACGCCAGCGGACTACTTCACCGAGTATTCAGCTGCTGCTTCCAAGGCGCTGCAGGCCGCTGCGGACGAAAACGAATTCTTCGCGGAAGTCTGGGCGTCACAGCGTGCCTTCGCAGAAATCGCGGTGCCTTTCTGGGCCGGTGCGCAGACCTCGAACGCAAGTCTGGGTCGCGCATTTGCGGATACACTGAAGTAAATTGAGAAAAGAACGGGCCCTACTCAAGGGCCCGTTCGTTCTTGTTTTCCAAGCACAATCTGCGAGTGTTTCGAAAAAAAGAACGCGGATAACATGTCCACGTCCAGGGGAGGGACCGCCACATGGCCGACGAACCGAATCCAGAAGACCTGGAGATCGCGGACGAGCTGATTGCCGAGCGGCGGGCGGAATCCCCCGGAGAAACGCCCGAGGATATGACGGCGTGGCAACGACCGATCACTGCCGTGATCGACGTCATCAACTATCGCGCAGGCCAGATCATCGCGCTTCTCATGGTGCCCCTGATCGCGGTGGTGGTCTACGAGGTCTTCATGCGCAACTCCTTCGCGATCCTGCAGAATGCAGGGTTCGAGGATCTTGCGCGGTCTCTTGGTCTTGGGCCCACGCTCTGGGTCTATGACAGCAGCCGGATGATTGCCGGCGTGCTATTCATGGCTGCCGCCGGTTACGGGTTGATGCGCGGCGTGCACATCAGGGCGGACTTTCTCTATCGGTATTGGACGGACAGGACGCAGGCGACGGTGGATGCGCTGCTGTATCTGTTGTTCTTCATACCTTCGATGATTTTCTTCACCATTGTTGCGGCGCAATTCTGGTGGCTTGCCTTTTCGACCAACGAAACCATGGCGATCGACAGCGCCTGGGGGCCCATTTTGTGGCCTGCGCGCCTGGCCATGCCGGTTGGTGGTTTCCTTTTGTTGATCCAAGGTATCCCGGAAATTTTCCGCGCGTTCCACAAGATGGGCAAGGAACGCGAGCGTTGGTTCCTGCGGTTCCTGCCAGTTTATCTGATCGCGCTGGCCTGGCTGGTTCTGGCCATCTTTGCACCGGACTGGGTGCCGGGGGGTGAATGGTTCACCGAAGTGATGAAGGCCCGTCCGGACCTCGACAAACCGACAATCGGTTTGATCATGCTGGCGGCGATGCTGTTCGTGATCTTCATCGGCTTCCCGATCTCGTTCACGCTGATCTTCCTCGCGTTCGTCTTCGGCATCTGGGGATCGAACTTCAAGCTGACCACGCTGTTGATGACGCTGAACACCAACTCGACCATGTTGAACGATCAACTGATGGCGGTGCCCTTGTTCGTTCTGATGGGCATCGTGATGGAGCAGGCGGGATTGATGGAGCGTCTCTTCGCGTCGATCCAGATGATCATGGCCCGGGTGCGCGGCGCACTTTTCATCGCCGTGCTGATCGTGTCGACCATTTTTGCTGCTGCGACAGGGATCGTCGGTGCTTCGGTGACGCTTCTGGGCATCATGGCCGGTGCGACGATGAGCCGGTCGGGATATGACGTCAGACTGGCCGCGGGCACCATCACCGCGGGCGGAACCCTTGGCATCCTGATCCCGCCGTCGATCATGTTGA